>CAMDOY010000032.1 GCA_945903655.1 Rhizobium sp. Q54
GCCACACCCGAAGTCGTCAGCCTCTGCCGCAGGCAGATTGCGTCAGAGGAGAAGTGGCGCGCCATGCGGGCGCAGGCGCCAGATGAGATGAAAGAGTTCGACGCGTTGCTTGGCGCGTTCCTGCCCGATCTCAGCGCCTGGAGCTTCACCGCCGACCACGTGCGCGTCACTTTCATGGGCAGGCCGCTGAGGGGCTATCTGGATGGGGTCTATCATTGCGACCTCCCCTATGCCGCCTTGCGTCCGCTGGCCAAGCCCGGCGCCTGGGTCATCGATTAGGTCCGCCCCCAACAAAAACGGCGCCCCGAAGGACGCCGCTTTCGTTCAGGCCGCAGCCGATTTCATTTCGGGCGGTTGGCGATCAGATCGTCCACCACGCTGGGGTCGGCGAGGGTCGAGGTGTCGCCCAGCGCGCCGAATTCGTTTTCGGCGATCTTGCGCAGGATGCGGCGCATGATCTTGCCCGAGCGGGTCTTGGGCAGGCCCGGGGCGAACTGGATCACGTCGGGCGAGGCGATGGGGCCGATCTCCTTGCGCACCCAGTTCACCAGCTCCTTGCGCAGGGCCTCCGTGGGCTCCTCGCCATTCATCAGGGTCACATAGGCGTAGATGCCCTGGCCCTTGATGTCATGGGGGAAGCCGACGACCGCCGATTCCGACACCTTCGGGTGCGCCACCAGCGCGCTCTCGACCTCCGCCGTGCCCATGCGATGGCCGGACACGTTGATCACATCATCTACGCGCCCGGTGATCCAGTAATAGCCATCGGCGTCGCGGCGGCAGCCGTCGCCGGTGAAATAGGTCCCGGGATAGGTGGAGAAATAGGTCTGCACGAAGCGCTCGTGATCGCCGAAGACCGTGCGCATCTGCCCGGGCCAGGAATCGGTCAGCACCAGATTGCCCTCGCAGGCGCCATGCTGGGGCTTGCCCTCGGCGTCCACGATCTGCGGCTGCACGCCGAAGAAGGGCAGGGTCGCCGAGCCCGGCTTCTGGCCGATGGCGCCGGGCAGGGGGGTGATGAGAATGCCGCCGGTCTCGGTCTGCCACCAGGTGTCCACGATGGGGCAGCGGCCATTGCCGACGACCCGGTGATACCATTCCCAGGCCTCGGGATTGATCGGCTCGCCCACCGAGCCCAGCAGGCGCAGGGAGGCGCGGGAGGTCGCCTTCACGATGTCCTCGCCCTTCTGCATGAGGGCGCGGATGGCGGTGGGGGCGGTGTAGAAGATATTGACCTTGTGCTTGTCGATGACCTCCCAGAAACGCGCGTCATTGGGATAGTTCGGCACGCCCTCGAACATGAGGGTGGTCGCGCCATTGGCCAGCGGCCCATAGAGAATGTAGCTGTGGCCGGTCACCCAGCCCACATCCGCCGTGCACCAGTAGACGTCGCCCTCGTGGTAATCGAAGACATATTGGTGGGTCATGGAGGCGTAGACGAGATAGCCGCCGGTCGTGTGCACCACGCCCTTGGGCTTGCCGGTGGAGCCGGAGGTATAGAGGATGAACAGCGGATCTTCCGCATTCATGGGCTCGGGCGGGCACACCGGAGAGACCTTCGCGGCCTCCTCGTGGAACCAGACGTCGCGGCCCGGCTTCATGTCCACCTTGCCGCCGGTGCGCTTGACGACGACCATGGTCTTGACGGGGGTCTTCTCGGCGGCGGCGTCCGCATTGGCCTTCAGCGGCACCTTGCGGCCGCCGCGCAAGCCCTCATCAGCGGTGATCAGCACATCGGTGCTCGCATCCTCGATGCGGCCAGCGAGCGAGTCCGGCGAGAAGCCGCCGAAGACCACCGAATGGGCCGCGCCGATGCGCGCGCAGGCGAGCATGGCGTAGGCGGCTTCCGGGATCATGGGCAGATAGATGGTGACGCGGTCGCCTTTCTTGACGCCATGGGCCTTCAGCACATTGGCGAAGCGGCAGACCTGCTCGTGCAGTTCCTGATAGGTGATGTGGCGGGAATCGGAGGGATCATCCCCCTCGAAGATGATCGCCGTCTGGTTGGCGCGCTTGGGCAGATGCCGGTCCACGCAATTGAAGGCGGCGTTGGTGACGCCATCCTCGTACCATTTGATCGAGACGTCGCCGGGGCCGAAACTGGTGTTCTTGACCTTGGTGTAGGGCGTCATCCAGTCGATGCGCTTGCCCTGCTCGCCCCAGAAGGCGTCCGGGTCCGACACGGAGCGGGCGTACATGTCCTTGTATTTGGCTTCATTGATGAAGGCGCGCTGCGCCCAGTCCGCGCTGACCGGATAGATTTTGTCTGACATGGATGCTCCTCCCGGCGAAGGAAGCCGCGCTCGCGGCTGTCCCGACGTGGTGATTGTGCGCACATTATGCGCCAGAGGAGGCCGTTGAAACAAGCAGGCGCCGCCTCACACTTTGGTCGGCGCTACTTTTTGATGAAGGCCCGGGAACCAGTCGGACTATTGGCATTCCTTGCCGATGCGGTCGAGCGCGGCGCTGACGCCCGCCAGAGCATAGGTGTCCGTCGTGGTGTTGCCCCGCAGGGAATCCGCCTTGATGATCAGACGCGGGCTCTTGCGCAGGGCGTTGACGAAATCCGTCTCCTGGGCGGCGTTCTTGAGCCAGAGGTTGGGGCCCTTGGCGATCAGGGCGAAATTGGTGGAGCCAATCTCGGCCTTGGGGTTGGAGTCGGGCTTCACGTCAAAGCCCATCACGACCGAGACCTCGTTGCGGACATTCTCGCCGGGTCTGTGGGTGATGAAGACATAGCCGGGATCTCGCTTGAGCTCCTTGGGCGCGCGCTCCTTGGGCTCGGCGAGAACATAGCAGGCCTTGGCCTTGCCCGCGCCCGCCAGATAGACGCCCCAATCGTTGATCTTGTCGATGGCGGAAGGCTTGGCGGGGGCGCCGGGTTTGGCCTCTTCCTTTTTTGGATCGGGCTTCTTGGGGTCTGCGGGCTTGGCCTGCGCAAATGCGGGCGGCGCCGCGCAGGGGCTCAGAAGCAGGGCTCCGGCCATCAGCGCGCCGAGGAGAAGGGTGGTGGAGGGAGAGAGAAAGCGAATCATTTGCACATTTTACTCCATATCCGCAGCTGTGCGCGACATAATGTCCGCAACAGGCCTAGCGAAACAGGCGAAATTCTGACCAACTCGGGATACAAGCCATTCTGTGGTTTCGCAACGGGCGAGGCCGTGGCACATTGGCGCCCGCAACCAAGGATAGTTGAACTTCATCATGACCCCGCTCGCTTCCGAACATGCCGCCCTCGTGGCGTCGGTGGCCCAGCGTCGGGATCGCGAGGCCTTTGCGGTGCTGTTCGACTATTACAGCCCCCGCCTCAACGCCTATCTGCTGCGGCTAGGGGCGGATCGCACCTCCGCCGAGGAGATCACGCAAGAGGTGATGGTCACGCTCTGGCACAAGGCGGACCTGTTTGATTCCAGCAAATCCAGCCTTGGCACCTGGCTTTACCGGGTGGCGCGCAACCGGCGCATCGACATCGCCCGCCGAGATCGGGTCGATTATGTCGATCCCGCCGAATATGCCCTGGACATTCCGGACGAGCAGACCCCCGACGCCGATGGCCAGATCGACGCGCAGACCCGCGAGGATGTGCTGCGCACGGCCATGACCGATCTGCCGGAGGAGCAGCGCGTCCTCGTTCGCCTCGCCTTTTTCGAAAGCCTCTCCCATTCGGAGATCGCCGCGCGCACCGGCCTGCCCCTGGGAACGGTCAAATCCCGCATCCGCCTAGCCTTTTCCCGCCTGCGCCGGACCCTGGAGGCGGGCGGGGTGGAGGACGCTGCGTAATCAGGGACTTGACCATCCATTTGGTCAAGGTGACTGTAGCAGCGTTGGATGTTTGAATGATTTGGCCATCCAAAGCCCGGATTGATCGTGACCCGTCCTGCCGCCTGCGGCTCAAGCCGCCTCACCCGATCCTTCAGCCGCCCCTTCGGTCGACCTTTGGCCCTCGTGGGCCTGTCGACGCTGGTTCTGGCGCTTGCGCCGGTTGACCCTGCCCTGGCGCGGTTCCGCCGAATGGAGCCCGCCGCGCCAGCGGCGACCGGCTCGCTGGCGGGCCTTCCCGACAAGCCCCGCGGAACCATCATCCTGGCGGTCTCCCTCGCCGAACAGCGGCTGACCATCTGGGAGGACGGGGTCGTGGTGGGCCGCTCCATGGTCTCCACGGGGGTGGCTGGCCACGAGACCCCGCGCGGCGTGTTCACGGTGCTGCAAAAGAAGCGGATGCATCGCTCGAACATCTACAGCAACGCGCCCATGCCCTTCATGCAGCGCATCACCTGGTCCGGGGTCGCCCTGCATCAGGGCCATGTGACCGGGCGTCCGGCCTCCCATGGCTGCATCCGCCTGCCCGCCGATGTGGCCAAGAAGCTCTTTGGCTATACCCGCATGGGCGCCCGGGTGATCATCACCGACCAGCCCATCACCCCCGCCGATTTCGCCCATCCCAAGCTCTTCGCGGCCTTGCCCTGGGATACGCAGCCCCCGCCGCCGCCTGCGCCTCCCGCTACGGTTGTCCCCCAGGCCGCCGTTCCGCCTGCGCAGATCGAGGTCGCCAGCATCGGCGCCCCGGTGAGCGCGCCCGCGACGGCTGAGCCCCCGGCATTCGGGGAAGCCGCGACCGTGATCAGGGCGGCCTATCCGCCTGCGGAGGCGCCTCTAGCGGAGGTTCCTACAATTGACATTCCGCTGGTGGTCGAGCCGGAGGCCGCGCCCGCGCCAAAGGCCGAGGCGCCCAAGCGCCCGGCCCAGCCTCAGGGCCATGTCTCCATCTTCATCAGCGGCAAGGAGCGCAAGCTCTTCATTCGGCAGGGCTTCGAGCCGGTTTACGAGAGCCCCGTCGAGATCGATGCGGGCGCTGCGCTCGGCGCCCATCTCTTCACCGCCCTGCAAGCCAATCCGCAGGATCGGTCCACCCGCTGGTCCCTTGTGAGCCTGCCGGTGAAAGACCCCCTGGGCCTCAGCGCCTCAGCCGCCCTTGAGCGGATCCATATCTCCGAAGAGGCCCGCATCGAGGTGGGGCGGCGCCTGAGCGCGGGCGCGTCCCTCGTCATTTCAGATCAGGGCCTGGGGCGCGAGACCGGCAAGACCGCGACGGATTTTGTGGTGTTGACGCCCTGACCCGGGCCCCAGCTATCCAAAAAGCCTAGTAACATTTGCGCGCCCCGATCCCGAATGGCGCCCGGCGAGCTGGACAGGCCGCCGCCCTGACACAGATGCACAGGGGTCCCGTTTGACGGAGCCTGTCATGCACCTGACCTTCCCGCGCCTGCGCGCCCTCGCCGCCGTCGCTCTCCTCAGCCTGGGCCTCGCGGGCTGCGGCTACAACACGATCCCCACCCTGGAGGAGAGCGCCAAGGCCAAATGGGCCGACGTGCAGAACAATTACCAGCGCCGCGCCGACCTCATCCCCAATCTCGTCGCCACCGTCCAGGGCTACGCCAAGCAGGAGAAGGACGTATTGACGGCGGTGGTCGAGGCCCGCGCCAAGGCGACGCAGGTGCGCGTCGACGCCTCCCAGCTCACGGACCCCGACAAGATCAGGCAGTTCCAGGAGGCCCAGAGCCAGCTCTCGGGCGCGCTGGGGCGCCTGCTGGCGGTGAGCGAGAACTATCCCGACCTCAAGTCGAACCAGAATTTCCTCGCCTTGCAATCCCAGCTCGAAGGCACGGAGAACCGCATCGCGGTGGCCCGGCGCGATTACATCGACGCCGTGCGCGCCTATAATACGGAGCCGCGCACCCTGCCGGGCCTTGTCTGGGCCTCGACCTTCTTTCGCGCCAACAAGCCCATGGTGGAGTTCGCGGCGGGCGAGGGCGCCCAGACGCCGCCGCAGGTGAAGTTCTGAGGCACGCGCGTGGGCGCGATCCCGCGCGCTGCTTGGGCCCTGCTCGCGGCCCTGTTCGTCTGGGCCGCGCTGGCGCTCGCCGCGCCGACCTTTCCGGAGCTGACGGGCCGCATCGTGGATGCGGCCGATGTCATCCCGCAGGCGACCCGCGCCGCGCTGGAGCCGAAGCTTGAAGCCTTGGAGACGAAGTCGGGCATTCAGTTGGTGGTCGCCACCGTCAAGAGCCTCGAGGGTCAGGCCATCGAGCCCTACGCCAACGAACTCTTCCGCCACTGGAAGCTTGGCGAGGCCACGAAGAACAATGGCGTGCTGCTGCTGATCGCGCCCAACGAGCGCAAGGTGCGCATCGAGGTGGGCTATGGGCTGGAGGGAACCCTCACCGACGCCCTCTCGAAGATCGTCATCGCCAACGCCATCGCCCCGCGTTTCAAGGCGGGGGATTTCGGCGGCGGGGTGGAGCGCGGGGTGGATGACGTCATCACCATCCTCACCACCGATGCGGGCGAGTGGCAGGCGCGGCCAAGGGTGCGCGAGGAGATGAGCGTCTTCGACCAGCTTCTGCCTCTGCTGATCTTGGGCCTCGTGATCTTCATCATTTTGCGCAGCATGGCCGGTCCTCGGCGCGGGGGCCCCGGGGGCGGCGGCATGGGCGGGGGGCCGATGATTTTCCTGCCGCCGGGCGGCGGGGGCTGGGGAAGCGGCATGGGCGGGTTTGGCGGTGGCGGCTTTTCCGGCGGGGGTGGTTCATCGGGCGGGGGCGGAGCTTCGGGAGATTGGTGATGACCATGACGGCGCAGGACCATGCCCGCATCAGCGCGGCCATCCGTGCGGTGGAGGCGCGCACCAGCGGCGAGCTGGTCTGCGTGTTCGCGCGCGCCTCCAGCGAATATGCGGCGGCGCCCTTGCTCTGGGCTGGGTTGACGGCCCTGCTGGCGCCATGGCCGCTGATCTTGCTGACCCAATGGCCGGTGCGGGCCCTGTTCGCCGTGCAGATCATGATCTACATCGCGGCGCTCGTGCTCTTTTCGTCCCGGCGCCTGCGCGTCGCCCTCACCCCCCGCTCCACGCGCCGCGCCATGGCCCATCGGGCCGCAAGCGAGCAATTCCTGACCCGGCGGATCTCCCACACGCAGGGTCGCACGGGGGTGCTGATCTTCGTGTCTCTCGCCGAACGCTATGCGCGAATCATCGCCGATGAGGGCATCGCCGCGCAGGTCGATCAGGCGGCATGGCAGGGCGCCATCGACGCCCTGACCGCGCAGATGCGCGAGGGCCATGTGGCCGAGGGGTTTCTGGCGGCCATCGCGATCTGTGGGGAGGTGCTGGCCCGTCACGCCCCGCCCGGCGGGGAGCCCCGGGCGGAGTTGCCCGACCGGCTCTATTTGATCTGATCGGCCGCGAGGGCCGCGAGGATGGGCCCGGGCTTGCGCTCCGATCCTGCCTGCAAGATCAGCACCCAGGAGTCGCTGTCCGCCGAGGTCAGCTCCTGACCGGGAATCTCGAAATGAACGGGCTTGCCCATCCAGGTCCCGATCTTTTTGATCTGGCGCACCACATTGGCGTAGGTGACCTTGTTGCCGGAATTCTCGCCCCTGCCGATGGTGACCGTTCGCTCCCGGGCGATCTGGAAGAGCCAGAAGGATCCTTCGCGCGGGGCGCCTTGCGGCGCTGCGCCCAGATCGACGGAGAGGCCATTGTCATGGGGATTGGCCGTCATCGGCACGCTCAGGGCGCCATCCTTGCCGAAGGTGGCCCGGGAGGCGGCTTCGATCTCGTCCCGGTCGCTGCCCACCACATGGGACACGCCGTTCACCACGGCCTGGGGCGTGTAGATATGGTGATCGCTGCGCGTCGCCGCATAGGCCTTCTGCCGGGCGGTGAAGGTGGGCGAGGCCAGCGTATCCTTCCAGCCGATATAGTCCCAATAATCCACCGGCAGGGTCAGCGCGATGAGCTTCGGGTTGTTGCGGATCATCTCGCTCAAAAGGGAATCGGCGGGCGGGCAGGAGGAGCAGCCCTGGCTTGTGTAGAGTTCGATCACCACAGGCTGCGTCTGCCGTGCGCTCTGCCCCCTCTCCAGCCCCATGGCGGGCCCGGCCGCGAGAATCGTGGTGAGGGCCATGACGATGAGGGAGCCAGCGCGGGGAGGCATGGGATCACCTTGTGATTTGCAACATGCCTGTAGAGTACGGCAAGCAGCGGCCCACCTCCGAGTCAAAACAAAGTGATGGGGCGCTGATGCGCCTTATTGCCCGGAGCGCAGCAGGTTCAGCAGCTTCGTTCCCGGTCGCCCGTCGCGGGTCATGCCCGCCTTGGTCTGCAGATCGGCGATGGCCTGGCGGGTCTTCTCGCCGATGGCGCCGTCGGCGGGGCCAATGTCATAGCCGCGCTTCGTCAGCAGGGTCTGCAACTCCCGCCGCTCCGCTCGCGTCAGGCCGGGATCATCGGTCGGCCATGGGGTCACGAAGGGGCCGCCGCCGCGCAGGCGGTCCGACAGATGGGCGATGGCCAGCGCATAGGAGATCGAGGCGTTATAGGCGAAGAGCGCATCGAAATTGCCGGTGACGAGAAAGGCGGGGCCTCCCCCCTCCGCAGGCTGGATGAGCCCGGCGGTTCCCGAGCCCAGCGGCTTGCCATCGACGCGCTTGACGCCCCGACCCGCCCAATAGGGCATGGACTGTTTGGCCTTGCGCCCGGTGGGGCCTGAATAATCCTTGGGAACCGTGACCTCGAAGCCCCAGGTCTGCTCGGGATCCCAGCCGGAGCGGCGCAGGTAATTGGCGGTGGAGCCCAGCGCGTCGGGGATCGAACCCACGACATCCCGCCGTCCGTCGCCGTCATGATCCACGGCGAAGCGCAGGAAGGTGGAGGGCATGAATTGCGTATGGCCGAAGGCGCCCGCCCAGGAGCCCACCAGGGCGGAAGCGGGAACGTCCCCGTTCTGGATGATCTTCAGGGTGGCGAAAAGCTCGCCGCGGAAAAACGCCTGTCGGCGCCCCTCGCAGGACAGGGTGGCCAGCGATTGCACCAGGGGGCGCTTGCCGATGCCCCGGCCAAAATCGGACTCGACCCCCCAGACCGCCACGATGGTGGCGCGATCAACGCCGTAGAGCTTTTCCGCCGAGGCGAGGGGCGTCGCGTAATCGCGCAGCCGCGCGCGGCCATCCCTGACGCGGTCCTCATCGACGAGGCCCGCCATATAGTCCCAGATCGGCGTGGTGAATTCCGGCTGATTGTCGAGAAAGCTTGCGGCGTCATTGGGCGCGAGCCCGCGCGTGGCGCCGTCAAAGGTGGCGGCGGAGACGCCCGCCGACAGGGCTTCGCCGCGCACGGAGGCCATGCAGCTCCTGAAATCGGCCGAGGCGGGCGCTGCGAGGCTCAACAGCCCCACAAGGGCCAGAAAGCTGATCGTGGATTTGGAGGTTTCGCGCATGAGGGAAAGTCTAGCAGACCCCCATGCGCAACTGAAAGCGCCAGCGCAGCCGCAGGCTCAGGCCCAGGGGCGGTCCTTGGCGAGGTTGCCCTCGTAGGAGGTGATGCCCTTGTCCTTCTGCATGGTGATGCCGATATCGTCCAGACCATTGAGCATGCAATGTTTTCTGAAGCCGTCGATGTCGAATTTCACCACCCCGCCGTCGGGGCCGTGGATCTCCTGGGCCTCCAGATCGATGGTCATGGTGGCGTTGGAGCCGCGCTCGGCGTCTTCCATCAACTTATCGAGATCTTCCCGTGACACGCGAATCGGCAGCACGCCGTTCTGGAAGCAATTGTTGAAGAAGATGTCGGCGAAGCTGGTGGAGATGACGCAGCGCACGCCAAAATCCATCAGCGCCCAGGGGGCGTGTTCGCGCGAGGAGCCGCAGCCGAAATTGTCTTCGGCGACAATGATCTTGGCGTTGCGATAGGCGGGCTTGTTCAGCACGAAATCAGGGTTTTCCGAGCCATCCTCATTGAATCGCATCTCGGAGAACAGCCCCGCGCCCAGACCCGTGCGCTTGATCGTCTTCAGGTACTGCTTGGGGATGATCATGTCGGTGTCGATGTTGCGGATCTTCATGGGAGCCGCAACGCCCGTGAGCTTGGTGAACTTGTCCATCAGTCGTGCCTCTTGCGCTGGCGATTTTCTGCGTTGACGCCTTCTAGCAAGACCGGACGCCGGATGAAAGGCCGCACGTTCAGCTGATTCGTTACTTGGCTTTAACGAAAAGGCCGCTAGCCTGCTCAGATGGTCCAAGTTGCGAGCGCACCCCTTCGAATCGCGGCCCTGATTGAACGAATCGGGCGGCTCGCCCGCGCCCGCGAGGCGGCCACCCTCGCGCCCGCCCAATGGGAGGCCCTGCGCTTCCTCGCCCGGGCCAACAGCTTCTCCCGCCAGCCCGGCGCCGTCGCCGCCTGGCTCGCCACCACCAAGGGCACGGCCTCCCAGACCCTGATGGCGCTGGAGCGCAAGGGCCTGATCCGCAAGGCGCGGGATCTCTCGGACGGGCGGGTCATCCGTATCGAAGCGACGGCGGCTGGTCTGGCCTTGCTGGAGGAAGATCCCTTGCAGGGATTGGTGGAGGCCATCGCCCGCCTGCCGCCCCTGCACGCGGCGGCGCTCTCCCAGAGCCTCGCCCATATCGCGGGCGAGCTGGCGCCCGAAGGCGCCAAGCCCGTCTTTGCGGGCTGCGCGGGGTGCCGCCATCTGGAGACCAGGGGCGAGGCGAGCCGCTGCCGCAATTTCGGCGCGGACCTCTCGGGCGAAGAGACGACACTAGCCTGTGTCGCCCATAGCGCGGCTGAGCGCTAGCCCGCCTCCCGCTCGATCTCCTCCATGTCCTCGTCCGACAGGCCGAAGTGGTGGCCGATCTCGTGCACGAGCACATGGGTGATCACATGGCCGAACGTCTCCTCATGCTCGGCCCAGTAGTCGAGGATGGGGCGGCGGTAGAGCCAGACCATGTTGGGAAACTCGCCGGTCTCCATGACCGCGCCGCGATGGGCGAGGCCCCGTCCCCGGAACAGGCCCAGCAGATCGAACTCGGTCTCGGCCTCCATCTCCTCAAGGGTCTCCTCGTCGGGAAAATCCTCGATCCGGATCACCACGCCCTCGCACAGCAGGCGGAAGCTCTCGGGCAGGGCGGCGAAGGCTTCATCGGCGATCACTTCCATATCCGCCAGGGTGGGGGCGAAGAGGCCGCGCAGGCGGGCGGGATCTGATGGGTCTGGCGACATGGCTGGGGTCTCCGGGCGGCGCGGCTCCAGCTTAGGCTGACACGCCGCTGCGCGCGAGATGGGAACGCGGGTTCAGAATAACCAGTGCGTGAAGAGATTGATCAGGAGCGCGCCCGCCGCCAGCCAGCCGAGCGCCCGCCCGATGCGGCGGCCCCAGATCTGGGCGGGGTCTGTGTCGTCGGGCGGGGGCTGCTGATCGCTCATGCGCAATTCTACCTGATGGCGGGAAAACCGGAACTGTTCTGTCTCAGCCCCGTTGATGGGAGCCACCCCAGTCTGGCGCAGATCAGGCGTGGCGCAACGGAGAGAATCATGAAAACCCTGCTGACGGGCGCGCTCGCCGCCCCGCTTCTCTGCCTCACCCTGACCCTCGCCGCCCCCGCCGCCAGCGCCGCGCCCCTTCGCGCCCATGCTGCGCAGGTGGAGCAAGCGGGGCCTATAACCATGGTGCGTCACATGGATCGTGGACGCCATCATGGCTGGGATCGCGGGCGCCACAGGGGCTGGCGTCACGGGCGCGGACACCACTATCGCTAAACAAAAAGGCCAGCGCGAAGCTGGCCTTTTATTTCAATCACTTACCGCAGTTATGCTGCGCAGCATTTCCGCAGCATGGGAGCCCAATTGCTGCGCAGCAAAGCCTGCAGCAATTTCGCTTCTCCAGCCTCAGGAGAGGCTACGGACATCCACGAACTTGCCCGCGATCGCCGCCGCCGCCGCCATGGCGGGGGAGACGAGATGGGTGCGTCCACGGAAGCCCTGACGGCCCTCGAAGTTGCGGTTCGAGGTGGAGGCGCAGCGCTCGCCGGGCTCCAGCTTGTCCGGGTTCATGGCCAGGCACATGGAGCAGCCGGGCTCGCGCCACTCAAAGCCCGCCTCGATGAAGATCTTGTCGAGACCCTCGGCCTCGGCCTGCGCCTTCACAAGGCCCGAGCCCGGCACGACCATGGCGCTGACGCCCGGATGCACCTTGCGGCCCTGGGCGACGGAAGCCGCCGCGCGCAGATCCTCGATGCGGCCATTGGTGCAGGAGCCGATGAAGGCGCGCTGGATGGCGATGTCTGCAATCTTCTCGCCGCCCTCGAGGCCCATATATTCCAGCGAGCGCTTGATGGAGGCGCGCTTCTGCTCGGTGGCGCCATCCTCCACCTTCGGCACCGTGCCGTCGATGGTGATGACGTTCTCGGGGCTGGTGCCCCAGGTCACGAGCGGGGGCAGCGCCGAAGCGTCGAGCACCACTTCGTGATCGAAATGGGCGCCGGGGTCGGACTTCAGGGTGCGCCAGTAGGCCACCGCCTGCTCCCAATGGGCGCCCTTCGGCGCCTTGGGGCGGCCCTTCAGATATTCGAAGGTCTTCTCATCGGGGGCGATGATGCCCGCGCGGGCGCCCGCCTCGATGGACATGTTGCAGACGGTCATGCGGCCTTCCATCGACAGAGCCTCGATGGCCTCGCCCGCATATTCGATCACGCAGCTGGTGCCGCCGCCCGTGCCGATCTTGCCGATGATGGCCAGCACGATGTCCTTGGCGGTCACGCCGGGCGGGATGGTCCCGTTGACGGTGACGCGCATGTTCTTGGACTTCTGCTGGATCAGCGTCTGGGTGGCGAGCACATGCTCGACCTCGGAGGTGCCGATGCCATGGGCCAGCGCGCCGAAGGCGCCGTGGGTGGCCGTGTGGCTGTCGCCGCAGACGATGGTGGTGCCCGGCAGGGTGAAGCCCTGCTCCGGCCCGATGATATGGACCACGCCCTGGCGCACGTCATGCTCGTCGTAATACTCAAGCCCGAAATATTTGGCGTTGTCGGCGAGATATTCGATCTGCGCCTTGCTCTCGGGGTCCGTGATGGGCTGCGAGCGGTCGGTGGTGGGGACGTTGTGATCGACCACCAGCAGGGTGCGCTCGGGCGAACGGACCTTGCGGCCCGACAAGCGCAGGCCTTCGAAGGCCTGGGGGCTGGTGACCTCGTGGACGAGGTGGCGGTCAATGTAGATGAGCGTCGTGCCATCGGGCTGGGCGTCGACGACGTGGTCGTCCCAGATCTTGTCATAGAGGGTGCGTGGCGCCATGGGTCAGTTCCGTCGCCGCCTCATGCGGCTTTTGGTGAATTGTGCGTCTCGCATACCCCAAATGGGCGACGGATGAAAGTGTCGCTTGCCTTTCCCGGCGTTCAGCCGACAATCTCCAGTCGACCAACGAAATGGAATCGCCATGGCTGAGCGCCCGCCGGTAGCCCCCTATCTCACGATCACGCCCGCCGCCGCAGGGATCGCCTTCTATACGGCGGCCTTCGGCGCCCGGCAAAAGGCCTTGATGCCTGCGCTGGACGGGGTGCGCATCATCCACAGCGAGCTCGACATCAACGGCGGCTCCGTGATGGTGGCCGACGCCTTTCCCGAATTCACCCAGGGCGCCACCCGCCCCCCGATCCCCGGCGAGCCCTCCACCAGCTCGGTGAGTCTGGAATTCGCCACGGGCAAGGAGGTGGACGAGGTCTTCAACCGCGCCACCCAGCTCGGCGCCAAGGGCGAGACCCAGCCCACCAATTCCTTCTGGGGCACGCGCTTTGCGGTCCTGCGCGACCCCTTCGGCCATCGCTGGATGCTGAACGGGCCGCTGGGCAGCTGATCACCGCGTCGAGGCCGCAATCCACGCCAGATAAGCGGGCAGGCCCGCCGTCACATCGAGGCGGATGATCTCCGGCGTCTCGTAGTCGTGGGCGGCGCGGATCGTCTCCTGCAGCGCCGTATAGTCCTCCGCCTTGGCCTTGAAGAGCAGCAAGGTCTCGGACTCCCGCATCACCTCGCCTTTCCAGACGAAATGGCTGCTGATGGGCATGGCCTGGACGCAGGCCGCCAGTTTTTCGCCCAGCGCCGCATCGATCAGCCGCTGCACGCAGGCGGCGGATGAGGCCGTCGTCATCACCACGCAAAAATCGCTCATCTGCGCCTCCGCCCCTTGCTTCGTTCAAGTGGTTTCATTGTATCATGGCAAGCTCCCTCGTCGCGCCTCCCGCTGCGGCGATTTTGCGCAGCAATCGGCTTTCATGCGTCTGTTCCTCGCTTGTGTTCTCGCCCTTGGCGTCTGTCCCGCCCGCGCCGCCCCCTGCGGCGATCCGGCGAGCCATGGGCTGCGGGTGGAGGCCGTGAATGAGCGCCTCGAGATCACCCTGGACGATGGACGCATGTTGCGCCTCGCCGGGGTTGAGCGGCCCCGCGCGACCCCCGCTAATCCCGACCGCCCCGCACAGGCCCGCGATCCCCTGCGCGCCTGGCTCCTGCGGCCTGGCCTGCGGGTCGATCTGGAGTTGCTCGCCGCCGTCCCCGACCGCTGGAACCGTCTGCCCGCCCGGCTTTTCGCGCCCGGCGGCGATGGATCATCCCAGTCGGTCGCGGAGGCCCTGGTGGAGGCGGGGCTGGCCCGGGTGGAGATCGACCCGCTGGCCCGGCCCTGCCTGCGCCCGCTGCTCGCCCTTGAGGCGAAGGCGCGGCGCGAGGGGCTGGGCCTGTGGCGCGATCCTGCCTTTACAGTGGCCCAGGCCGCTGATCGCGCAGGTCTGGCGGCGCGGGCGGGGGAGGTTTTGCTGGTGGAGGGGTTGGTGAGCGGGGTAGGCGCCACGGCCAGCCGCACCTATGTGAACTTCGGCCCCATCCGTACGATTGATTTCGCGGCCACCGTGGGCCGCAACAATCTCGCGGCTTTTGAAAAGAGCGGGGTGATCCTGGCCCAGCTTTCGGGCAAGGTGGTTCGGGTGCGCGGTCTGCTGGAAACCCAGTTCGGCCCGCAGATCGAACTTGCCGATCCCGAGGCGATCGAACTTGCGGCGGGGGCCCGTTGAAGGACAAACTGTAAATTGCGGGGACTTCGCCTTATTCTCGGCGAATGGCGGCCCGATAGAGGAGCGGAATTCTGGACAGATGATGGGTTCTCTGGCGATCTTCAGGCGCATGGGCGCCAAGCAAAGGCGGCTATCCGGGCCGTCGCTGAAGATCTGCGCGCTTGGCGTGCTGGCTCTGAGCCTTGCGGGCTGCGCCACCCTCGACCCCTATGGCCAGCAGCCCGGCCCGGCGGGTGGCGCCGCCCTTCCCCCGGAAGCGCCGCGCGTCACCGGCGTCGAGACCACCGACACCGCCCAGCACAGGCGTCTCGTGGAAATGTTCGGGGGCGAGTACAAATCCTGGCGCACGGAGCGCTATCTCAACGGCATTCTGGGCAAGCTCGCCGCCGCCAGTGAAAAGCCCGGCGAGCCCTATCGCGTCACCATCCTCAATACGCCCGTCATCAACGCCTTCGCCCTTCCCGGCGGCAGTCTCTATGTGACGCGGGGCATGCTCGCGCTCGCCAATGATTCCTCGGAACTGGCGGCGGTCATGGCCCATGAGATCGCCCATATCACCGCTGGCCACGCCAATCAGCGGTCCGAACTGGAGAAAGACCAGCAACTCATCCGCAAGGTCACCGATGTCCTGCAAAAGGACAGGGGCGCCGAGGTGCAGGCGCGTGGCAGGGCCTCGCTCGCCAACTTCTCCCGCCAGCAGGAATTCGACGCGGATCTCATCGGGGTGAAGACCATCGCCAAGGCCGGTTACGACCCCTTTGGCGCCGCCCGTTTCCTCACCTCCCTCAGCCGCTCCGCCGCGCTGCGCGCCTCCTTGTTCAACCAGCGTGCGGCGGGGGCGGAGATCACCTCGTCCCATCCCTCGACGCCAGAGCGCATCGCCCGCGCCGAGGCCGCCGCCCGGGCCATCAGCGCGCCGGAGCAGGGGGAGGTCCAGCGCGTGGATTATCTTGACGCCATCGATGGCATCGACTTTGGCGACAATCCCGCCGAGGGCCTTGTGCGGGGGCGGCGCTTCACCCATCCGCGTCTGGGATTCGGCTTTGTGGCGCCTGAAGGCTTCGTGCTGGAGAACACCCCCCAGGCCGTGCTTGGGGTGGCGGCGGGCGGCGCGGAGGCCCTGCGCCTCGACAGCGTTTCGGTCACCGCCGAAACCAGTCTTGAGGACTATCTGGCCATGGACTGGATCCAGGGCCTGCAGGCGTCTTCGGTCAAGTCTTTCTCCCTCAATGGCCTGCCCGCCGCCACGGGCGTCGCCAAAAGCGGCGAATGGCAGTTCCGGGTCGGCGTTGTCCGAGTTGGGGGCGACATCTATCGCTTGATCTTCGCCACCACGGCGCTCACGGAGCGGACCGATCAGCGCTTCCGCGCCTCCCTCGACAGTTTCCGCCGCATCACCAGCGATGAGGCGGGCAAGCTGCAGCCCCAGCGTTTGCGCATCGTGAGCGCTGCGGCGGGTGAAACCGCCGAGGCCTTCGCCGGTCGCATGGCCCTCTCCGACAGGCCGCTTGAATGGTTCTTGCTGCTCAATGGCCTTGATCGGCCAGGCGCCCTCAAGGCGGGCGAGCGCTTCAAGGTGGTCGCGGATTAATCAGGCTTCCGGGCGCGCATCTTCGCCTGCAGGGCTTTACCCTGCGGCGGGACGCGACATATCCACGGCTGGTCCACCCGACCCATCCGCCCGGCAGGCCTTGGCCCCGGCGAAGGCCGCGCCTCTTTCAGCGGCGCCGGAACCGATCCGCGCGATCAATCGTTGCATGAACACGCGCCTGATGCGGGCGGCGTGTGGGCTCTCCACTCTCTCGACGCCCGGGATCAGGGACCTGTGTCCCCGCCTTCTCCCGGCGTCCGTCCGCTGTGCGATGGCGCCATGGGTAGAGGGCTGTCGGCTGGTCCGGCGCAAAGCGGGAGACGGAAATGGCGCAATTGGCAGGGGTCCGGCGACAATTCGTCAAGGCGGCGATGGCGGCGCCTTTTCTCGAGCGGGAGGAGGAGCGGGCGCTGGCGGTTCTCTGGCGCGAGAACCATGATGAAGGGGCCCTGCACCAGCTGGCCCATGCCCATATGCGGCTGGTGATCTCTCTGGCCGCGCGCTTTCGTCACTATGGCCTGCCTATCGCTGATCTCGTCCAGGAGGGCCATGTGGGCCTGCTGGAGGCGGCGGCCCGCTTCGAACCGGAGCGCGAGGTGCGTTTCTCCACCTATGCGACCTGGTGGATCCGCGCCTCCATGCAGGACTATATCCTGCGCAACTGGTCCATCGTGCGCGGCGGCACCAGTTCGGCGCAAAAGGCCCTGTTCTTCAATCTGCGCCGTCTGCGCGCCAGGCTCTCGCGCGATGGCGGCTCCATGGCCGACGGCGTCGTCTACGCCACCATCGCCCAGGCCATCGGCGTCTCCGCCGCCGATGTGGAGCTGATGGACACGCGCCTGTCCGGGCCCGACGTCTCCCTCAACGCGCCCCTGGCGGCGACCGACACCTCCGGCCCCAGCGAGCGGGTCGAGTTTCTGGTCGATGGCGGTCCTCTGCCCGACGAACTCGTGGGCGAGGCCATCGACTCCGTGCGTCGGATCGACTGGCTGCGCGACGCCCTCACCGTGCTCTCGGAGCGCGAATTGCGCATCCTGCGCGAGCGGCGCCTGGCGGAGGAGGCCGCGACGCTGGAATCCCTTGGCGTCACCCTGGGCATCTCCAAGGAGCGCGTGCGCCAGATCGAGAACAGGGCGCTTGAAAAACTGCGGCGCGTCTTGAGCGAACGCCATCCGCAGGAGGCTCTCGGCGCAGTGGCCTGAGCAGGCGCCGCAGACGAAAAAACCCGGCCGCGAAGGGCCGGGTTTGAATGATTGTAGTCCTGCGTGAGGCCAGCGAAGGGCTCAGGCCGCCTCTTCGATGTCCCCATCGACGGCTTCCTCGGCCAGATCCTCGGCGGCCTGTTCCGCCTTGGTCCCGCGCTTGGGGCCCTTCTGCAGATGGCTCTCGATGAGCTTCAGGGATTCGGAATCCGTCAGCTTCTGCACGGCCGCAATTTCCCGGGCCATGCGGTCCAGGGCGGATTCATAGAGCTGACGCTCGGAATAGGACTGCTCGGGCTGCGCCTCGGAACGATAGAGATCGCGCACCACCTCGGCGATGGAGCCCAGATCGCCCGAATTGATTTTGGCCTCATATTCCTGCGCGCGGCGGGACCACATGGTGCGCTTGATGCGCGCCCGACCGGTCAGGGTGTCGAGGCTCTTCTTCACCGTATCGGCGTCCGCGAGCTTGCGGATGGCGCCGGCGATGACCTTGGGCATGGGCACCTTCAGCGTCATCTTGTCCTTGGCGAAGGAGATGACGAAGAGCTCAAGCTTGAAGCCCGCGACTTCCTGCTCCTCGACGGCGACGATCTGGCCAACCCCATGGGCGGGATAGACGATATGTTCGCCGGACTTGAAGCCGGTGCGCTGAGGGTTCGGCTTGGCGGCAGGCTTGGCCGCAGCAGGAGCCGCAGCGGGCTTGGCGGGGGTGACGACGGATTCGGCGCGGGGCGCAGGGGCCGCCGCAGGAGCGGGGACTGGAGAAAGGGAAACAGGGGCGGAATCGTT
>CAMDOY010000033.1 GCA_945903655.1 Rhizobium sp. Q54
GCAAGCATGACCAGCATTGATCTTTCTCCAGCGGAAACCTTGCGAGCCATACATCACAGCATTACGACAGTGACTGCGAATTGTCATAAAACTGACGCGCAACGCTGGCTGTGTGCCGTGCTTATGAAAGGCGATTCACACGCATGGCCATGATCTACCTCTCCGTCGCCATCCTTGGCGACATCGTAGCGACGCTGGCGCTCAATGAAGCGCGGGGCCTCACCCGGTTGGCGCCCATCCTCATTTGTATCGCTGGATATGCTGTATCCGTCACCTTCCTCTCCCTCACGTTGCAGACCATACCGATCCAGCTGGCCTATGCAGTCTGGTCCTGCTCGGGGATCGTGCTGCTGGCCACCGTGCGTTGGGTCTGGTTTGATCAACCTTTGGGTTGGCAGGGTATTGTCGGGATCACATGCATCGTTGGCGGAATCTTCATGCTGAAGATGTCGGTCGATCCGCAAACTTTATAAAAATGGAATGATCGCCATGATGATCCGCGAGGCGCTGGAAGCTGATCTGCCGTCGATCCTGTCGCTCTATGGGCAATCGGATTTCGATAATGGGGTGGTGGCTGATCTTGGGGAGGCACAGGAGTTTCTCGCCATTATCGGGCGCTACCCCGATTACAGGATTTATGTGGCGGAAATGGAAGGCCGCGTGATCGGCGTCTATTCGCTCCTCATCATGGACAAACTGGCGCATAAGCGCACGCCCTCGGCGATCCTAGAGGATATTATAGTGGCGACCTCGCGCCAGCGGCAGGGCGTGGGGAAAGCCTTGGTCGCTCATGCCATGGACATGGCGCGCAGCAAGGGGTGCTACAAGCTGGTGCTCTCTTCAAACGCGCGCCGCACGGATGCGCATCGGTTCTACGATCAGCTGGATTTCCAGCGGCATGGCGTCAGCTTCCACGTGGCGCTCTGAGCCTGCCGGGGTCCCCGAGCCAAGCGAGCTCTCCGCCGCAGATGGTCGCCACCAGCCGGGCCTCGCTCTGATTGGCTTCGACGAGCACGATATCAGCACGTTTCCCGGGCGCCAGTGAGCCTCGGTCGCTCAGCCCCAGCGCCTTCGCTGGATTGGCGGATACCAGCGCCCATGCCTGCGCCAGGGTGCATAAGCCCCGTTCTGCGAGCATGAACGGGGCTTGCAGGATCGCCGGGTAATAATAGTCGGAGGCCAGGATCGAGCAAAGGCCCTTCTGCGCCATCTCGGCGGCTGAGGGGCATCCGATATGGCTGCCACCGCGCAGCACATTGGGTGCGCCGAACACGGTCATACCACCCGCGGCGATGGCGGCTGTGGCCACCTCCTCCTGCATGGGGAATTCGGAGATCTCGCAACCTAGAGCGCTGTACGCCGCGAGATCTTTCAGATGCCTGTCGTCATGAGAGAGCAGGGGTATGCCATGCGCTCTGGCGGCGGCGGCGAGGCGAGCTAGGGAATCTGAAACCTGGCTTTCGTTGGCCATGACCCGCTCGATCAGCGCCATGAAGTCTTCGTCGGAGAGCCCCGCGCGTTGGGCCATCTCCTTTATTTTCTTGCTCTTGACGCCTGCGCTCAAGACAATGCCGCGCATATGATCATTGAAGGCTAGGGCCTGGATGCGACCGGTCGCGATCCAGTCAAGGATGGACGCCTCCGCTTCCAGGTTGAACACTTCGTGGCGGAGGTGCACGCGCATGTCGCAGCGGAACGTAGGTTTGCGTTGGTCCAGAGCCTCCAGCATGGAGTTCGTGTTTTCGAGGCTTCGGAGCCCTGGCTCCCAGGAACAGGTAAGCCCGTGGAAAGCGGTGGTGATTCCATGGGAGACAAGTTGGTTATCCACGTCCTGCAACGCCGTAGCTAAAGCGAAACTGACGCCCGGGCGCGGCATAATGGAGCGCTCGAAGGCGTCCCCATGAATGTCGATAATGCCAGGCAGCGCCAATAGACCAGTCGCGTCAATTTGAAGGGAGGCCTTGGTGGCGGCTTCGGACGATTGAATAATCCCGTCTGAAATAGGGAGGGGGCAGGGCGCCCAACCCGTCTCAAGTAACGCGGAACCGCCGATGATCGATAGCATATGAGCCCCTTGTTGACTTGATTGACCCATGTAGGAAGCATCCATGACGTTTTTATAACGGCCCGCAAAAGCCGCTGCTCCCGTCCGGGTTCCCGTTATCAACAAGTCTGTCAAAAAACTGTCGCTTGAAGGTCGTAAACCCCATGGAACAGGCGAGGTCCCCATGTTGCAGCTTGCAAACCTTCGACAACAGTTTGGCGAGACCATCGCGGTGCGCGATGTCTCCTTGCAAATCCAGCCCGGCTCGTTTGTCGGCGTCATTGGTCGGTCCGGCGCCGGAAAATCGACGCTGCTGCGGATGATCAATCGCCTGAATACGCCCACCGCCGGGCGAATAATCTACGCTGGCAAGGATGTCACCAACCTGACTGGCGCGGAGCTGCGCGCGTGGCGCCGGTCGTGCGCCATGATTTTCCAGCAGTTCAATCTTGTGGGGCGCATGGATGTGCTGACCAATGTCCTGACAGGGCGACTGGCGCATGCCTCCCACCTTGCCTCGTTGCTGAATGTCTGGAGCGACGCCGACAAGGCAATCGCCTTGAGCGCCCTCGAGCAGTTCGACATGGCGCATCTGGCGGCGCAGCGGGTTGATCAATTGTCAGGAGGGCAACAGCAGCGCGTGGCCATCTGCCGCGCGCTGGTGCAGGAGCCTGATATCATTCTGGCGGATGAGCCCATCGCCTCGCTTGATCCGCGTAACACGAAGGCTGTGATGGACGCCTTGTTGCGTATCAACAAGCAATTCGGCATCACCGTCATTTGCAATCTGCACTCGCTGGATCTTGCGCGCGCCTATTGTGATCGTCTGGTCGGCATGGCGGCTGGGCAGGTGGTTTTTGATGCGGCGCCCGCAGCTTTGACCCCGGATGTCGCCCAGCAGCTCTACGGCATGGAGGCGGCTGATGTTGCTGACATGACACCGTCACCTTCGCCTGAAATGACAAGCGGGGCTCAGGCGGCCGCCTGAACTTGTCCCCAATTTGCTCACCTTAAATAATGGAGCCTTTCCATGACCTCGCGTAGATCGCTGATCGCCTGCGCCGCAACCTTCCTTGTCGCCAGCACCTGCGGGGCCTTCGCGCAGGATTGGCGCACGAAATATCCCGAGCTGACCTTCGCCATCATCCCGGCGGAGAACGCGACGGGCGTCATCGAACGCTACACGCCTTTCACGGAATATCTGACGCGTACTCTTGGCGTGAAGGTGAACCTGCGCGTCGCAAATGATTACGCGGCCGTGATTGAAGGACAGCGCGCTGGCAATGTTCACATCGCCAGCTATGGCTCTGCGTCCTTCGCCCGCGCTTTGATCACGGGCGTCAAGATCGACGCTTTCGCCATCGATGTGAACGCCGATGGTTCCAAGGGTTATTACTCTGTTTTTTATGTGAAGAAAGATAGCCCCTATAAGTCCATCGAGGATCTCAAAGGCAAGAACCTGGGTCTTGTGGACGCCAACTCCACGTCTGGCAACAACGTCCCGCGTCTTGTTCTGGACAAGAAGGGCATCAATCCCGAGGCCTATTTCGGCAAGGTCGTTTTTACGGGTAGCCATGAGAACGCCGTTCTCGCATTGGTCCAGGGCACGGTTGACGTCGCCGCCAATGCTTGGACCGATGAGAACGATTCCTACCTGACGCGCATGCTCACCAAGGGCATGCTGAAAAATGCCGATGGCTCGCCCATGAAATATGGGGATTTCCGCATCATCGAGAAGTCCGATCCTATCCTCAACGGGCCCTTGGCCTATGTTTCCGATCTCCCGCCCGAGTTGAAGGCCAAGATCGCCGACGCCTTCTTCAATCTGCGCAAGAACGACAAGGCAGCCGCCGACAAGCTCTATGACGGTAAACTTGATCGCGAGGGTTGGGCGCCCGCCAAGACAGAGGATTGGAACCCGGTCATTGATCTCGTGAAGTTCGTCGACACCCTCCGTCGCAAGAAATAAGGGCTCAGGAGGGGGCGGGGATAGTGTCGTCGCCCCCTTCGCTTTTCAAATGACCATATCGATCCACCATCTCCCTGACCGGCAACTGGCTCCACTCCTGGCCGCCTATGGGCATGCGGTCGCAAAGCGTCGTCTGCGGATTTTTGTAGGCGCGCTCACCTTCCTGTCGTGCGTGGCCTTCGCGGTTTGGTGGGTTCAGTTTGATCTTCTTCTCCTCGGTCGTCGCCTCGGCGAGGTCAGCAGCTATTTTTCGCGCCTGATTCATCTGGATTCCGGCGCTCTTGTCTTTACCGATCCACTGGATTGGTTCTGGGGCTTTATCCCCTGGTTAAAACTCCTGGGCGAGACACTGCTGATCGCCTACACGGGCACGGTGCTTGGCGCCCTCGGGGGTTTTTGCCTCTGTTTCCTGGCGGCGTCGAACCTGTCTGGTCCGAAAACCCGCTGGGTCGCGCGCCGCTTCCTCGAGTTTTGCCGAACGGTGCCGGAGATCGTCTTCGCCTTGATCTTCGTACTCGCCTTCGGCCTTGGCCCCATGGCGGGCGTGCTGGCGCTCACCATCCATACGCTGGGCGCCTTGGGAAAGCTGTTTACGGAAATCGTCGAGAATGTCGATATGAAGCCGGTGGATGGGATTCTATCGACTGGGGGTTCCTGGTCCGAGTCGATCCGCTATGCCGTTCTTCCTCAGGTTCTATCGGGGTTCGCCACCTATGGACTGCTGCGTTTTGAGATCAATTTTCGCGGCTCTTCCATCATGGGTTTTGTGGGCGCCGGCGGCATAGGGCAGGAATTGCTCTCGGCGGTGCGCAAATTCTATTACTCTGACATCAGCGCTATCTTGGTGATGATCATCGTGACAGTCTTCATCCTCGACATGCTTACCGCGCGCTTGCTGAAGCGCCTCAGCGCCTTGGGATAGCAATGGCCGGATTGTTCGACCCCGAGGGGATCAACCAGATCGCAAAGCGGCATCCCTCCCTCATGCGACTGGGGGATGCGGGTCGTCGCTATATGGCGGGCATAGGCGCCTTTGCTTTTCTTGTGCTTTGCGTCGGGCTCGTTGCGGCTGAGTTTTCGGTGGCGCGCATGATCTCCGGTGCAGGGAGGCTCGGCGATTTTGCGGTCCTCATGATGCCGCCAGAGCCGGGTCCCAATCTCAAGCTTTATGTCTACGCGATGATCGAAACGCTGGGGATCGCGCTGCTGGGAACCGTCATCGCGGCCTGCCTGGGCTTTCCAGTTGCTGTTCTGGCTTCGCGCAATGTGCTCCCGGTCTGGATCGTCCGGTTTTTCCTGCGTCGCAGTTTAGATACGATTCGCGGCGTCGAAACGCTCATCTGGGCCTTGATCTGGATCAGCGCGGTGGGCATGGGGCCTTTCGCCGGGGTCCTCGCCATGGCGACCGCCGATTTTGCCACTTTTGGGAAGCTGTTTGCGGAGACGATTGAAACTGCGGACCAGCGACCCGTCGAGGGTATCCGCTCCACAGGCGGGACGACTGCGCAGGAACTTCGGTATGGGATCCTTCCGCAGGTCTTGCCGGTCATCGCAGGGCAGGTGCTCTACTACTTCGAATCAAATACGCGTTCAGCCACGATTATCGGGATCGTTGGGGCTGGCGGCATCGGTTTGCATCTTTCCGAACTCATCCGCACTCTTGAATGGCAGCAAGTCTCTTTCATTGTCCTGATGATTCTGGTCGTCGTGGCGGCGATTGATTTCTTGTCGTCGCGCTTGCGGCAGATGATCGGCGGACAGAAGCCGATCTGATCCAGTATCTCAGCGTTCGTTCTCGACCATAAGCTCCATTTTGTCCGCCCGGAAGATCGCTTCCGTCACCTGCAGCGGCTCGCCAAGTTTGTCGCAATCCAGCCCATTCGTCACGAGCACCGGGGCGCCCGGTTCGAGTTTGAGCAAGTTGGATTCCTCCTCGCTCGCCGGTCGTGCGCTTATCTTCGTTGACTGTCGCTCATAATCACAGATCCCGCTGGCGGCGAAAGCCGCTGTGAAGGACCCCGCTGCATCTGCAAGATGCTCGTTGAGTTTGGGCGCGCGCTTGAGGGATACATGGTGGCGCCCGATGGAGAGGGGCCTTGTTCCCGTCAGATTGAGCAGGACGGCCCGCCAGATTGCTTCGCCAGGCTTAAGTCCCAGTCGAAGCGACATGCTGGCGGAGGCCGTCACCTGTTCGCAGGCGATAACCTTGCTATTTGGGTCAAGGGCCTGCCGCCGCAAGGTCTCTCGAATCCGAACGCGTCGGCCCAGGGGATAAACAAGCTGTGCGCCCTGAAAAAATGTTCCGCGCCCCTGCTCGGTGCGCACGAGGCCGAGTTCCTGCAGGTGAAGATAGGCTTGTCGCACGGTATGGCGATGAACCCCATATCGCGCCGCCAATTCACTGGCGGGCGGCAGGGACTCCCCCTCGCACATCTTCCCATTTTCAAGGAGAAGGCACAGATCATCCGCGATGCGCTTCCAGACTGTGGAGGGCTGTGGAGAAGTGCGCATATTCATAAAATCCTCCGCTCCGTCATCTAAGTGTCATCGGAGTTGTCTAGACAAGCTTCATGACAACAGGATGTCGGCTGTGGATGACCTTCAGAACCGCTTTGCCCAGACTGATCGTGCAGGATGGATGGCTGTCCTGGCGCGCGCGACTCGAGATGAGTTGCAACATTTTACGCGCGGCTTCGAGCTTCCGCGCGTCGATGTCGTCAAGCCGCCGGAATGCGGCAGCCTTATGATCGAGGCGCGGGCGGGAGGCGGTGGCCGTCGCTTCAACGCCGGTGAAGCCACCGTGACGCGCTGCGTTGTGCGCGACGGTGACCGTCTTGGTTATTCCTACAGTCTTGGTCGCGACAAAGAGAAAGCGCGATTGGCCGCCATTCTCGACGCCATGCTGCAGTCGGCGTCATCCCATCATATGGTGATGGAGGCCGTTGTGGCGCCGCTGGCCAAAGCGCAGCAGGAGCGGCGCGCCCGCGCCAATCTGCAAGCCGCAGCCACAAAGGTGGATTTCTTCACCATGGTCAGGGGAGACGGCTGATGAACGCGCCATTCCTGCCGGGACGGGGTCTGCAGGATCCCGTGCTTGGCTCCCAGTCCATCTTCCGCGCCATGCTTGAGGCGCTCTCGCGGCCGGGCATCCCTGTGCAGGTTCCCGCGCTCGGCGTCGAAGGGCCGGATGCGCTGCCGCCGGAGGTGCTTACGCTACTCGTAAGTATCTGCGATCACGATACGCCTGTATGGCTGGAGCAGGCCATGCGCGCCTCGCCCCTCGCCCGCTGGCTCGCCTTTCATTGCAGCGCGCCGACGACCGCTGATCCCTTGCAAGCAAGTTTCGCTGTGCTGCATGGCCCCTCGGCCCCGAGCGCCATGCTGGATCAGTTCGCCCTTGGCGACGTGTGCTATCCCGAGCGCTCTACTACCGTCATCTTCACCTGTGATGATCTGACCTCCGGCGCGCCCATCGCGCTGACGGGTCCGGGCGTAGACTCCCGGGTGGCCATTCGGCCTTCGGGCTTGCCGGGTGATTTTCTCGCCTTGGCGCAGGCCAATCACGAGATGTTTCCGCGTGGTGTTGACATCCTGCTGGTCGCGGGCGCGGAGATGGTCGGGCTGCCTCGCTCCACTAAACTTGAGCTGGAGGCGCACTGATGTATGTGGCTGTCAAAGGGGGCGAGGCAGCAATCGGTGCGACCCATGGCCTCATCGCACAAGAGCGTCGCGGGGACGCTGCAACGCCGGAATTGCAGACGCGTCAGATTCGCGAGCAGATGAAGCTGGCCATCGCTCGCGTCATGAACGAGGGCTCCCTTTATGATGAGGATTTGGCTGCGCTCGCGTTGAAACAATCTCAGGGCGACTCCGTCGAGGCAGCGTTCCTTATGCGCGCCTATCGCACAACCCTGCCGCGCTTTGGCTCGTCCCTGCCGGTGGATACGGCGGCGATGGCGATCCGCCGGCGCATCTCCGCCACTTTCAAGGATCTGCCGGGCGGGCAGGTGCTCGGCCCGACCTACGACTATACCCACCGCCTGTTCGACTTCGCGCTGGAGGAGGGTAGCGCCCACGCGCCCCCGCAGATGGCGCAGGAGCCCCTGGCGGCCACCATGCCCCGCGTGCCGGACATTCTGGGCGACGAAGGCTTGCTGGAGACTGAGGTGGCGCCCGCAGGCGATCCTGCGCCGGTAGACATCACCCGTGATCCCGCAGAGTTTCCTGCAGATCGCGATGTGCGACTTCAGATGCTGTCCCGTGGCGATGAGGGGTTTTTGTTGGGGCTCGCTTATTCGGTGCAGCGCGGCTTCGGTGGCAACCATCCCTTCGCCGGCGAAATCCGCATGGGCGAGGTGAGCGTGCTCTACACGCCCGAGGAGCTGGGCTTCGAGATCGACATCGGCGACATCACCCTCACCGAATGCCAGATGATCAACCAGTTCACGGGATCGCAAGAGGCGCCGCCGCAATTCACCCGCGGTTATGGTTTCGCCTTCGGTCACAGCGAGCGCAAGGCCATGTCGATGGCCATTGTGGATCGCGCCCTGAAGGGACGCGATCTGGGTGAGGGGGCGAATTTCCCCGCCCAGCAGGAAGAGTTTGTCCTCTACCACTGCGACATGATCGAGGCCTCCGGTTTCGTCGAGCATCTCAAACTGCCGCATTACGTGGATTTCCAGGGGGAGCTCGAACTGGTGCGCAAAATTCGTCAGGAACAGGCCGAGCGCAAACAGCGCGCAGCAGCGGAGCAGGCGTCATGACGGAGGCTCAAACCATCAGCGGCGCTGATCCCCATTACAACTATGGCTATCTCGATGAGCAGACCAAGCGCATGGTGCGCCGCGCGCTGCTGAAAGCCGTGGCGATCCCCGGTTATCAGGTTCCCTTCGGCAGCCGCGAAATGCCGCTGGCGCGAGGATGGGGGACGGGTGGCATCCAGATCACGGCCGCGCTCATTGGGCCGTCTGATTGCCTGAAGGTGATCGACCAGGGCGCCGATGACACCACCAACGCCGTCTCCATCCGCAATTTCTTTGCGCGTGTGACCGGTGGACGCACGACACAAAAGACCGCCGAGGCGACGATCATCCAGACCCGCCATCGCATCCCTGAAAAGCCCCTGCGCGCCGATCAGATCCTCGTCTATCAGGTGCCCCAGCCCGAGCCCCTGCGCAAGCTGGAGCCAAGCGAGGTCGAAACCCGCAACATGCATGCATGGGAAGAATATGGCCTCATGCAGGTGCGTCTCTACGAGGACATCGCGCGCTTCGGCCATGTGGCGACCACCTACGCCTATCCGGTCATGGTGAATGAGCGCTACATCGCCTCGCCTACGCCAATCCCCAAGTTCGACAACCCCAAGATGGACATGATGCCGGCGCTGCAATTGTTCGGCGCAGGCCGCGAGAAGCGCGTTTACGCCATCCCGCCCTTCACGCGTGTGCGCAGCCTCGATTTCGAGGACCATCCCTTCACCGTGCAAAGCTGGGACAAGCCCTGCGAACTCTGCGGCTCGCGACTGTCCTATCTCGACGAAGTGATCGTCGATGACCATGGCGCCCGGATTTTCGTCTGCTCCGACACGGACTATTGCGAAGAGCGCAGACAGGATGGCGAGGGCGCATGATGGACACGAGCCTCTTTTCGCAGGCCCTGAGCCAGGAGCCGCTCCTCCAGGTGCAGAACATGAGCCGCTTCTATGGGGAGCGCATCGGCTGCCGCAACGTTTCCTTTCAGCTCTGGCCCGGAGAAATTCTCGGCATTGTCGGCGAGTCCGGCTCGGGAAAATCGACCTTGCTGCGTTGCCTGGCGGCGCTTGATCAACCCAGCGAAGGCGAGATCCAGTTAGCCGATGGTGGTCAATGGCTCGATGTGCCAGCCTTGCCCGAGCCCAAGCGCCGCGCGCTCATGCGGCGCGCCTGGGGCATCGTGCATCAGAACCCGCGCGATGGTCTGCGCATGGGCGTTTCTGCGGGCGGCAATATCGGCGAGCGCCTGATGGATGCGGGCGAGCGCAACTATGGCGAGATCCGTCGCGTCGCCCGCGACTGGCTGGCGCGCGTGGAGATTGATCCTGATCGCATCGACGATCTGCCGCGTCATTTTTCGGGCGGCATGCAGCAGCGTTTGCAGATCGCCCGCGTGTTGGTGTCCGAGCCTCGCCTCGTTTTCATGGACGAGCCCACCGGCGGGCTGGATGTGTCGGTGCAGGCGAAATTGCTGGACCTGCTGCGCGCGCTGGTGCGCGATATGGGGATCGCCGCCGTCATCGTCACCCACGATCTTGCGGTGGCCCGGTTGCTGACGGATCGGCTGATGGTCATGAAGGATGGCGTCGTGATCGAGCAGGGGCTTACCGATCAGGTTCTTGATGATCCGCAGCATGCCTACACCCAGTTGCTGACGTCAGCAGTGCTGGTTTGAACGGAGCCTCGCCATGGACATGATCAGGGTCAACGGGGTGTCGAAAAGCTTCACCCTTCACAATCAGGGCGCAGCCACTCTTCAGGTGCTCGAAGGAATCGCATTTGCGGCGGGCGCTGGCGAATGCCTGATCCTGCAAGGTGAGTCGGGCGCTGGAAAATCAACGCTGCTGCGGCTCCTTTACGGGAATTACAAATGCACGCGCGGCGAAATTCTCGTCCGTCACGATGAGCAATGGATCGACATTGCGACCGCGCAGGCGCGGACGATCCTCGAAATCCGCCGGTTCACCCTGTCCTATGTGAGCCAGTTCCTCCGCGTGATTCCCCGCGTGTCGACCATCGACATCGTCAGCGGTCCCTTGCTGGCGCGCGGGGTCGGCGCCGAAATTGCGGCGCGCAGGGCAGGGGATATGCTCTCCCGGCTCAATATCCCGCCGCGCCTGTGGGGTTTGGCGCCCGCGACCTTTTCAGGTGGCGAGCAGCAGCGTGTAAATATCGCGCGCAGCTTCATCGCGCATACGCCGATCATGCTGCTTGATGAGCCCACCGCCTCGCTCGACGCCGCCAACAGGGATGTGGTGATCGAGTTGATCAATGAGGCGCGCAAATCAGGCGTTTGCCTGGTTGGAATTTTCCACGATGAAGCTGTGCGCCAGATGGTGGCGACAGCCCGGTTCGATATCTTGACGGCGAAACAGCCGGAGGCGGCATGACTGAAACGATTCTCACCAATGCAAACCTTATCCTCGATGATGAGGTCGTGCGCGGCACCATTGTCCTGCGCGGGGGCTTGATCGCCTCAGTTGATCAGGGCTCCACAAGCCTGCCCGGCGCGGAAGATGTCGGAGGCGATTTTCTTGCGCCGGGCATCATCGAGATGCATACGGACAATATGGAGAAACATTTTGTTCCCCGGCCCGGCGCCTATTGGCCGAACCATCTGGCGGCGGCCATCGCCAATGACGCGCAGATGGCGGCTGCTGGGATCACAACGGTCTACGATTCCATTTGTTGCGGCTTCAATTCGGGCAAGAAGGATTTCCGTAGCGTCATTCTGCCGCAAATGGTGACGGCTCTTGAACAGGGTACGGAACAGAAAGCCTTTCGCGTCGAGCACTATCTGCACCTGCGGTGCGAGCTTCCGTCCGAGAACATCCTCGACGAAATCGGGTTTTACCTTGATCGCCCCATTCTGCGCCTGGCCTCGCTGATGGACCATACGCCCGGCCAACGGCAATGGCGCAATCTTGAGGACCTTAAGACCTACAACACCGGCTCGGGGGAGCAAACCGTAGAGGAGTTCGAGGTCGAGGTCGCCAAACGCATGGCGACCGGCGCCGAATTGTTCGCCCGCAATTGGCCCATCGTGGTGGACATGCTGAAGGAGCGGTCCATTCCTCTGGCGACCCATGACGATACGACGACGCAGGATGTGGACCTGGGCGTTGGCGCGGGCGTGCGGATCTCCGAATTCCCCACGACCATGGAGGCCGCGAGCTATGCGCACGCCTGCGGCATGAAGACCGTGGCGGGGGCGCCGAACATCGTTCGCGGCGGGTCTCATTCCGGCGGCGTGTCAGCCGCCGAACTCACGGTGAACGGCCATCTTGACGGTCTTTCCTCCGACTATGTTCCAAGCTCCCTGCTGCAGGCCGTCATGCGGTTGCATATGGATTATGGATTGGCGCTGCCCAAGGCCGTGGCCATGGTGACATCGAACATGGCGGATATGTTGGGCCTTGCCGACCGGGGCAGGTTGCAGCCGGGCTTGCGTGCGGACGTGCTGCGGATCGGGATGATCGGGCCAACGCCCATGACGCGCATGCTGTGGTGTGCCGGAGAGCGAGCTTATTGATGCGCGTGCAGGGGCCTCGATACGCCATTTATTATGCGCCTGATGTGGATGATCCACTGTGGCGCTTTGGATGCGATTGCATCGGTTATGACGCTGAAGCGGGTACGGATTGCGCTGTTCCGCAGTCTCCTACGCTGTCTCCAGAGGATTGGCTTGCGCATACGCAAGAGCCTCGACGTTATGGATTTCACGCGACTTTGAAGGCGCCGTTTCATCTGGCGGAGGGAACCGCCGAGCATGACCTGATCGAGAGCCTTGCGCAATTTTCGGCCGCACGAAAGGCCTTCCATTTGCAAGACATGGATGTGCGCGCCATCGGCAATTTCGTGGCGCTCACCCCTCTCAATCCAGACGAAGACCTGCAGGCTCTGGCGCGCGACTGCGTCACCCACTTTGATCGTTTTCGCGCGCCCCTCAGCGAAAGCGATATGGCGCGTCGTTTGGCGACGCCGCTCACCCCACGACAAAAAGAGCTTTTGCAGGCCTGGGGCTATCCCTATGTGATGGAGCAATTCCGCTTCCACATGACCCTGACATCGTCTTTGCCGGACAGTGTGAGAGCGACCATGGTCGCTGAACTGGCTCAACGCTACCGCGAGGAGGTCCGGCGGATGGATCTGTCGATAGACGGTATCGCGCTGTTTCGGCAGGACACGCGGGACAGCCGTTTTCGCATCATACGGCGCTTTTCATTCAATTCTCGCGACACGATTCAAGGGCGGCCATGAACAGGCGGGCGGCGTCCTCCAACGCGCCATCGTTTTGCACATCGATCAACTGCGCACGTGTGGTCAGGATGGGCTGCTCCCGCTTCAAACGCAGTTCGATCTCTGCAAGGCTCTCGCGGCCGCGCGCCGCAATCCGCCGCGCCAGAACGTCAGTGGCGGCGGTCACGTTCAGTACGGTGACATTGGCGTCCAGAGTCTCCGCCTCCGGGATCACGCTGCGCGAGACATTGGCGATCACCATGCGGCCGATCTGCAAATCGTGCCGCAGCGAGGCGGGAATGCCGTAATGGAGACCATGGGCGCCCCAGGCCAGCAGGAAGGCGCCTTTCTGTCGGGCGGTGATGAAGGCGGCTTCGTCGAGCGTGTCATGGTCCTCGCCCATGGGTTCGCGTGTGATGACGCGTCTGGCGAAAATGATATCGGGCTTATCTTTGTGGGCTGCCTTCGCAAGATCCAGCAATGTGTCTTTGCCTGCGCCTGATGGCCCGACGACGAGCACAAGGCGACCTTTGAATTCTGATCGATAGGGAGATGATGTCATGGCTTCGAAAAATCTCGGACTAGATCCGGTTATTGATCCCACAGCCTCTGTGCGCGATAGCCAATTAGGGGTCTATACGGAGATAGGCGCACGCACGAAAGTCGCTGAAACGATCATGGGCGATTACTCCTATATCGTCAATGACGGCGATGTTATCTATTCGACCATCGGCAAGTTTTGTTCTATCGCTGCCCAGGTTCGCATTAATCCGGGTAATCATCCCATGTGGCGCGCAAGCCAATCCCATTTCACTTATCGCGCCAGCGCCTATTTCAAGGGCGAAGCTGACGAGAGCGAGTTTTTTGACTGGCGTCGCGAGCATCATGTCACCATCGGTCATGATGTCTGGATCGGACATGGCGTTGTCATTCTTGCTGGGCGAAAAGTCGGAACAGGGGCGGTCATCGCTGCTGGAGCAGTGGTTAGCAAGGATGTAGAACCTTACACGATAGTTGGAGGAGTGCCGGCAAAGGAAATAGGTCGGCGCTTTCCTAAGAAAATTGCAGATCAGCTTGAATCGCTTGCTTGGTGGAATTGGGATCATGGGACTCTTCAGTCAAGATTAGGCGATTTTCGGCATCTTAAAATCGAGGATTTTATCCTTAAATATGGATGAATAATGATTGACCTGCACCCTTGGACATGAGGGGGAAGCCTAAGCAGTGGAGAACTAGTGATTGGACACGTTCCAGAAATTTGGTGGAACGACAGCTAGTCGTGAACGCATCAGTCACTTTGCTCATGGGGAGCAAAGCCGATATGTGGACCGATTTTTATCGGCTACATGATGAGCCATCGGGTCCAAACAAAGGGGCCCGATCATCAATATGTAGAGGGTTTTATCTCATTTATGACGAAACTAGGAACTTTGCCTGCTAGAGCTTCAAGAATACTTGTCGCCGCGGATAATTCAATCTCTCGGCGCACGACATCAACCGCTGACCCCAGGTGGGGTGTAAATACGGTGTTCATCCGATCAGCGACTAAGGTCGTATTGATTTGATCAGGTCGGTCGGGCCGCGCCCAATCCTCACATTCGAAAACATCAGCAGCATATCCAGCTAGCCTTCCACTGGCGATAGCGTTGGCTATCGCGCCCTCGTCCACCAGGGAACCACGCGCCGGATTTATTAGAAAAGCTCCCGGCCTCATGCGATTGATCATGCCTTCGTCAAACAATCCTTGTGTAGAAGGGAGCAATGGAAGCGCGAGAACGACGTAGGTCGCTTGCTCAATGATCTCGCCCAACGCGGTCATGCGTACGCGAGAAACAAGCTGAGGTGGCAAAGCTGGTGGAGCAGAGTCATAAGCAAGAAGTTCGCAGCCGAAGCTCCCGAGCCGCTCTGCAATGGCCTGTCCGACGCAGCCGAAACCAACGATTCCTATGGTTTCGCCGGAAAGTCCGCGTCCGTAAAGCGTTGGGCGCCAGCCTTGAAACCCGTTCGCGCGAATACCAGCATCCCCCTGCAGGATCCGTCGACCTAGCGCGAGCATCAGGCCGATGGCGAGTTCTGCAGTCGGTACTGTCAAAAGATCAGGAACGATGGTGACCCAAACCCCAGCTTTAGTCGCGGCGGCTACGTCGATGTTGTCGTAACCTTTCAAAGCAGCGCCGATCACGCGCAGCTTCGGGCAGGCGCTCAGGAATGCGCCATCGATTTTATCCGGCATGAAGACCATCAATGCCTCAGCGTCATGACTGCGCTCCATCGCCTGTGCATACGACAATGGCTCCGCAGTGTCGTTGATAGCCAGGTTTGCATGCTGGCTCAATAAGGCCTGCGTTTCTGGAAAGCAGCGATTTGTAATAACGACCTTGGGCTTGTTCATCATCGATTTCAGAGGTCCTATTTGAGCGCCTTGCGCAAGCGAGCTCCTATGGCGTCTACGACGAGGACGCAGGCAAGTATCGATAGTAAAATGGCCGTAACCTGATCATAGGCGAGAAGCCGCAACGCGGCTATTAATTCGAAGCCAATACCACCAGCGCCCACAATTCCAAGCACAGCGGAAGCTCGAAAGTGATACTCCCATCGATAAATCGTAACATCGGCAAGCTGGGGGAGCGCCTGCGGCAGAACCACATGAACAATCACCTGCAAGGGCGAGGCGCCGGCGGCGCGTGCAGCCTCAAGTGGCTTGGGATCGACATGCTCGATAGCCTCGGCATAGAACTTGGCGACCATCCCCGTTGAGTGAAGCGCGAGTGCGAGCACACCCGGCAGTGCGCCGAAGCCAACGGCGGCGACGAATAGCACACCTAGGATTATTTCTGGCACGGATCGAAAGAAAGCGAGTAGCGTACGTGCGGCCACAAAGACCAATGGGTGCGGACTTGTATTGGGGGCGGCGAGCAAAGAAAGTGGCACGGACAGAACGATTGCCAGAGCTGTCCTTGCAATCGACATTGCAAAGGTGTCCAATAGCGGATGAAGCCAAGACCTCCAGCGCCCGAAGTCAGGCGGAAACATCTCGTATGCCAGTTGCCTGATCGCGGGTCCGCTCTCAGCAAAGCGTTGAGCGTCGAAAAAGCCAGTCATAAACAGCGATGTCACAGCAATTGCGAGAACCCCAACGATCAATGTAAGGCCGCGCTGTCTCGCAATGCGCTCCTTATCAAGAATGGCATCATACCTCTGGCGCAGTTCCAAGTTACCCCTCAAAGCTTCGCGAGGTTAAGATTCAGAACGGTCGCCATCTCGCGTAGCACATTATAGTCTTTGTCCGTCGCAGGCGCGAAACCCTCGATACGGAAGAGCTTGAGAATTGCCGGATCTTTCAATTCGAGGAAAACGGAGCGGATCACCTGCTTGAGCTCGGGAGCTAGAAAACCTTGCAGCGTCATCGGATAATTTGGAATTGGATCTGATAACGCGATGGTCCGCAGCTTCGTCTCATCAAGTTTTTTGGAGCTGACTAGCGAGCGGAAAATCGACTCGGAGAGAGCGCCCACAGGAACCTGCCCTGCTGCAACTGAACGAGCGACAGCGTCGTGTTGACCCAGATGCACAACCTTGTAATCGGTATCGTCGATCAATCCGGACTTGGCGAGCAGCGCGCGGGGAGCGAGATGGCTGGAAGTAGATGCCTGGTCGCCAAAAGCGAAGGGCTGACCCTTCACGTCCTGAATGGACTTTACCGGCCCGTCCACGTTTGCAATAATAATCGACTTGTAATTCGGCTGCCCTTTCTCGACGCCGACAGCGAAGGCTTCTATTTCAGTGGCCTTCGACTTCGCCAATACGTATGAGAGAGGACCGAAATAAGCCACTTCAATTCGACCGAACCGCATGGCCTCGATCATCGATGAATAATCAGTGGTGACGATTATCTCCACCTGTTTCTTCAGTGAGGCTTCCAGATAGGCCTTCAATGGTTGGGCGTTCTGAATCAAAGTCGATGCGTTTTCATCTGGAAGAAGAGCATTGATTCAGCAAAAAGTTTAACGACTTTACAACTTGCTTCCTGGACCGCAGGCCAAAGAGCAGCTTTGACTGGATCCCAACTCGGCGCCCTGTCCGCTTCGGCGTGGTCCGCGTTTTCGGATTCGGAGATCGGCGCCATTTCAACCGACAGTGATAAATTTTCTCAATTAGGGGCTTACTTTATTCGTGGTCTGGGAGCGAACCGCTTCAGTTCCCTGAACGTAAGTCAATTGGCTAAGTTGTCCGTTGACGCGATCAAGACGATTTCCAGCGAGCAAATTGGAACGCTCTCGGCTACGCAATTGAGCGCTTTGAGCGCAGATCAGTATTCCGCTTTGAGCGGCAACGCTCTATCGGGCATTTTAGCTTCCCAAGTCTCAGCCTTATCCGCGCTAGGGGCGTCCGTATGGGATTGGAGCAAGATTTCAAAAATCAACACCACTTCGATTTCAAGTCTTTCAACGTCGGCGCTCTCATCTTTCAATTCTGCAGCCTATGCCGCTTTGACCCGGGATCAAACAGGCGCTTTGACTGCAGCACAGTTATCGGCGATTCCCCCAGCTGAGCTTTCCAAATTTACGACCAGCCAGATCGAAGGACTATCAGAAAAAGCTGCTTCCGGGATCACCTCGGCGCAGATCAAGGCGCTGAACACGACAACGTCTCCAAATCGTCTCGCATCGCTCAATGCGGCAGCTATCGGGGCTTTGCCAACAGACGTCATTCCCGATATCGATTTCACAAGCATGGATTCAATAAGTATATTGAAATTATTATCAAATTTTCGTCCAGATCATACCCTGTACTTATCGTCGACACAGATGGATTCTCTGTCATCGGACTATCTGGATGATTTAAAAGCCAGCTCCGCCGCTTTTCTTACGGGGGCGCAAGTTGAAAAAATCGGGATGACAAAGATCAATTCCCTGAAGGATGATTGCTGCGGCGCGACCGATTTCGGTAATCATCTCGCCGCCATCAAGATGATCAAGATGCAGGGCGGCGTGTTCGGCGCCGTCGCGTCATCCAGTCTGTTCCTCGAACATCTGCCTTGAGAAGAGGGTCCCATGGGCGCCGCCGCCGCATTGATCGCAGATCCCCCGGCTAGCGCCACGCCCGTGCGCGCCCTCGGGCTTGAGACCCGGGGCATGACCAAGGTCTTCGGCCCGCTCGTCGCGCTCGACAATGTCTCGTTGAAGGTGGAGCCCGGCTCCTTCCATGCGCTGCTGGGTGAAAACGGCGCGGGCAAGTCCACGCTGGTGAAATGCATCATGGGCT
>CAMDOY010000034.1 GCA_945903655.1 Rhizobium sp. Q54
GATCATGATGATCGATGATCTCTTGTGTGCGCCATCCCCCGCCGAATTGGCTGACGCCTCATCCCTTCGCAAGCCGCCTTCGCAGGGAGTCAACGCAGGCTTACGCAGGGGCGAAAAATAGATGAAAAAAATTTTGGATGTTGCGAGAATTCAGCTATGCGCTCCCCGCTTGAATGGGGGCTCGGCATGGAAAACGAGCGACATCACGAATCAAACACGAGCACTCAGGACCTGGGCGACCCCCGCCAAAGGGGTCGCCTACGCCATGACTAGATGCCGAGTTTGCGCTTCAGCAATTCGTTCACAGACTGGGGATTGGCCTTGCCACCCGTCTCTTTCATCACCTGTCCGACGAACCATCCGAGCATGGTGGGCTTGGCTTGCGCCTGCGCGACCTTGTCCGGGTTCGCCGCGATGATGGCGTCGACAGCGGCCTCGATGGCGCCGGTGTCCGTGACCTGCTTCATGCCGCGCGCCTCCACGAGCGCGCGGGGATCGCCGCCTTCGGTCCAGACGATTTCGAAGAGGTCCTTGGCGATCTTGCCGGAGATGACGCCCTCGGAAATGAGGTCCACGATGGCGCCAAGCTGAGCAGCGGAAACAGGCGAAGACGTGATGTCGAGGCCCTCCTTGTTGAGGCGCCCGAACAGCTCGTTGATGACCCAGTTGGCCGCCGCCTTGGCATCGCGCCCCTTGGCCACAGCCTCGTAGAAATCAGCCGAAGCGCGCTCCATCACCAGCACGCCTGCATCATAGGAGGCGATGCCATAGTCGCGCATGAAGCGCGCCTTCTTGTCGTCGGGGAGCTCCGGCAGCCCACGGGCGAGCTCATCGACGAAGGCCTGATCGAACTCGAGCGGAAGCAGATCAGGGTCGGGGAAGTAGCGATAGTCATGCGCCTCTTCCTTGGAGCGCATGGAGCGCGTCTCGCCGCGCGCGGGATCAAACAGGCGGGTCTCCTGATCGATCTTGCCGCCATCTTCCAGAATGCCGATCTGGCGACGCGCCTCCACATCCACGGCCTGGCCGATGAAGCGGATCGAGTTCACATTCTTGATCTCGCAGCGCGTGCCAAGCCCCTCGCCCGGACGGCGCACGGAGACGTTGACGTCGGCGCGAAGGCTGCCCTGCTCCATGTTGCCGTCGCAGGTGCCAAGGTAGCGCAGGATGGTGCGCAGCTTCGTCACATAGGCGCGCGCCTCCTCGGCGGAGCGGATGTCGGGCTTCGACACGATCTCCATCAAGGCGACGCCGGAACGGTTGAGATCCACGAAGCTGTCCGTGGGGGACTGGTCATGCAGGGACTTGCCCGCGTCCTGTTCCAGATGCAGGCGCTCGATGCCCACCACGATCTGCTCGCTGGCGGTCACATCGACGATGACCTCGCCCTCGCCCACGATGGGGCTCTTGTATTGGGAGATCTGATAGCCCTGGGGAAGGTCGGGGTAGAAATAGTTCTTCCGGTCGAAGGTCGAGCGGTGGTTGATCTGCGCCTTGAGGCCGATGCCGGTGCGCACCGCCTGCTTGACGCATTCCTCGTTGATGACGGGGAGCATGCCGGGCATGGCCGCGTCCACGAGCGAGACATGGCTGTTGGGGTCGCCGCCGAACTCGGTCGAGGCGCCCGAGAAGAGCTTGGAATGGGAGGACACCTGGGCATGGATCTCCATGCCCACGACGATCTCCCAATCGCCGGTGGCGCCCTTGATGAGCTTGGATGCATTGGCGGGTGCGTTCATGGACCTGTCCGCAATGTTGGCGCGGACGGCTGGCGCCCGCGCGGGTTCCGAATTCTTCTATAGAGCACGCAGACGCGCGCCCTCGCTCACCACCAGGGCTGCGGCAGGGCCACGCGACCAGCGGACTCCTCGATGACCGAGGCGACGGAGAAGAGCGTCTCTTCGTCGAAGGGACGCCCGATGAGCTGCAAGCCCAGCGGCAGGCCATCGGCGGAGAGGCCCGCAGGCACCGCGATGCCCGGCAGACCCGCCATGTTCACCGTCACGGTGAAGACATCGTTGAGATACATCTCCACCGGATCAGCCGAGCCCTTCTCGCCGATGCCGAAGGCGGCCGAGGGCGTGGCTGGCGTCAGGATCGCGTCCACGCCCTGCGCATAGGCCTTTTCGAAATCCTGCTTGATGAGCGTGCGGATCTTCTGCGCGCGCACATAATAAGCGTCGTAATAGCCAGCGGAGAGCACATAGGCGCCGATCATGATGCGGCGGCGCACCTCGGGGCCGAAGCCCGCTCGGCGCGTGTTCTCATACATGGAGGAGATGTCCTTACCCGGCACGCGCAATCCGTAACGCACGCCATCGTAGCGGGCGAGGTTGGACGAGGCCTCGGCGGGCGCGACGATGTAGTAGGCGGGCAGCGCGGTCTTGGTGTGGGGCAGCGAGATGTCGACGATCTCCGCCCCCGCCGCCTTCAGGAATGCAATGCCATCAGCCCAGAGCTTCTCGATCTCGGCGGGCATGCCGTCGATGCGATATTCACGGGGGATGCCGATCTTCTTGCCCTTGATGGAGGCGCCGATGGAGGCCTCATAATCGGGCACGGGCGCGTCGATGCAGGTGGCGTCCCGGGGGTCATGGCCCGCCATGGAGCGCAGCATGATCGCGCAATCGCGCACGGTGCGGGCGATGGGTCCGGCCTGATCGAGAGAGGAGGCGAAGGCCACCATGCCCCAGCGCGAGCAACGGCCATAGGTGGGCTTGATGCCGACCGTGCCGGTGAAGGCGGCGGGCTGGCGGATGGAGCCGCCGGTGTCGCTGGCGGTGGCGGCGAGGCACAGATGGGCGGCGACGGCCGAAGCCGATCCACCGGAGGAGCCGCCGGGCGTCAGCAAGCCCTTCTTGTCGCCCGCCAGCGCCTCGCGCGCCCAGGCGCCATCGCGGTGAGGGGGCAACCAGGGGGACGCCACAGGGCCATAGTAAGAGGTCTCGTTGGACGAGCCCATGGCGAATTCGTCCATGTTCAGCTTGCCCAGCATGACCGCGCCATCGCGCCACAGATGGGAGGTCACGGTCGACTCATATTCTGGCTTGAACCCGTCGAGGATATGGCTGCAGGCCTGCGTATGGACGCCCTTGGTGGCGTAGAGATCCTTGATCCCCAGCGGCAGGCCTTCGAGCGGGCCAGCCGTTCCCTTGGCGATGCGCGCGTCAGAGGCGGCAGCCATAGCCAGCGCCTGCTCGGGGGTCTCCACCACATAGGCGTTGAGGCCGCGCGCCTTGGCCATGGCGTCGAGATGGCCCTGCGTGAGTTCAACGGAAGAAAGCGTTTTGGCGGCGAGCGCGTCGCGCGCTTGCGCGAGGGTGAGGCGTGTCACGTCGGTCATGTGTGTCTCTCAGGCCGAAGGCGGCGAAAGGGGTCGCGAGGAGAAGGTCCGGGGCTTGCGCCTATTCCACGACCTTGGGCACGGTAAAGAAGCCATCTTCGCTGACGGGGGCGTTGGCCACGATGACATCGGCGCCCGCATGGTCGGTCACTGCGTCCTTGCGCCAGACCATCTTCATGGGCGCCACGGAGGTCATGGGCTCGACGCCCTCCACGTCCACCGCGCTCAGCTCTTCGATGAAGGAGAGGATCGCGTTCAGCTCCTGCTGGAGATGGGGAACCTCTTCGTCGCTCACGGCGATGCGCGCCAGATGGGCGATGCGGCGGACGGTCGCCTGGTCAACAGACATGCTTGCTCCCAACAAAAGGCGAGACGAAAGGCGGCGCAACGCAGGCGCCAGCGCCACGCCTATACCATTGCACGCTTTGGCGACGCAAACGCGGAGCATGGCCAAGCGCCCCCGTCCATGCTAGGGCGGCTCATGGCCGATAACATGCTCACCCTAGAAACCCTGCTGCCCCGCCTGTCGCGTTACGGTCGGCTGATGGGCATTGACCTCGGCACCAAGACCATAGGCCTGGCTTTGTCCGATGTGGAGCGGCGCATCGCGACGCCGCTCGAGACCATACAGCGCACCAAGTTCACCAAGGACGTGGCCCGCATGGTCGAACTGGCGACGAAACACGAGGTCGTCGCCTTCGTCATCGGCCTGCCCCTGAACATGGACGGCAGCGAGGGCCCCCGCGCCCAGTCCACCCATGCCTTCATCCGCAATTGCGCGCCCCTGACGCCCCTCCCCTTCATCTTCCAGGACGAACGCCTGTCCACCGCCGCCGTGACCCGCACCCTCATCGAACAGGACGCCTCGCGGGCCAAAAGGGCTGAGATCGTGGACAAAATGGCGGCGGCTTACATTCTGCAGGGGCCGCTGGACCGGCTGACCTATATGGCGCGGGATCAGGCGTGACGGCGTTGGGTTTGCGGTATCACCGCGTTGTGACTGGGGACAACGAACTTTTTGAGAACTTAGACTAATTGCGTATGTGAATGAAAAATAATGCATTTCTGAATGTTTATGCAGTTTCTTATTATATTTGAAATCAAAAATCGCTCGTTTAGATTTCGAATCTAATTTTAAAATTAATTTATTAGAAAATTTTCATATGAGGTAATCAAATCTGTCTATTTTTATATTTAAAAAAATATCCTATTTTGATGTTTAATTGACCCCCTTATTTTAAATTTATACTGCAAAAGCGATGAAATTAAATTATTAATATTATGATAAAAAATCATCAATACAATCAATTTGCACCAATACACGCGTTATTTGATTAGCCTGTTAATAAAGAATCTCAGACACTCAATTTGTCGAACGAACATAAAAAGGGGAACGGATGCGATTGTAAGCATAAAATTTACAATTTGTACCCTTTATTCGAATGATCAAAGCAAGATCTGACCCTCACGCAATGAAAACCGAAGCCGGGGAAGTCGGTCCGCTTGTTGGGGCTACGTCGGCCCAACCCAACAGCCCATCAAAACAAGTTCCCCCAAGCAGCACCCGACAAGCAGAGACCGCCCACTACATCGCCGCCATGTCCGGCGAGATGGCGGCGATGGCGAATGGCGCCGGGCTGAAACTGGTCGCCCATTTCCTCGCCATGGCGAAGGCGGAGGCTGAAGCCATAGCCGAGCGCGCCGCCTGAGCGCTCACCGCTTCGGCAGCAGCGACACCAGCCCGCCCCCATGGCGCTCCAGGCGCCCTTCCAGCTCGAGATCGAGCAAGGCGGAGCGCACCTCAGCCACCGGCGCGCCAGAGGCCCGCACGAGGTCGTCGAGCGCCACCGGCGAAGGCCCCAGCAGGCTCTCGACCTGCACCCGCAAAACCGGCTCCTGAGAGGCAGGGCGGGTCGTCTGGGCGGGCGCAGGCGCCGGGGCGGAACGAACCGGCTCGTCGAAGGCGAGGCCCGCAACGGTGGTCGGAACCGTCACCTCGTAAAGCAGGTCGAACTCGTCCCACAGGGGTTCTGGAGCGCCCTTGCCCTCCTCCTCCCGGAACAGGGGCAAGGGGGGCTCGCCGCTTCCCACCATCGGCAGCAGGACATTCAGCACATCCTCGGCGCGGGTGCAGAGCGTCGCGCCATCGCGCAGCAGGCCATTGGTCCCCTCGGCGCGCGGATCCAGCGGGGAGCCGGGAACGGCGAAAATCTCCCGCCCCTCGTCGGCGGCGTATTTGGCGGTGATGAGCGAGCCTGAACCGCGCGAAGCCTCGATGACCAGCGTGCCCAGCGCCAGCCCCGCCACGATACGGTTGCGTCTGGGAAAGTCACGCCCCCGAGGCTCCCAGCCCAGCGGCATTTCGCTGACAAGAGCGCCGTGCGCGCAGATGTCCTGCGCCAGTCCCACATGTTCAGGCGGATAGATCTTGTCGAGCCCGCCCGCCAGCGAGGCCACCGTGCCCCTGCCGATGCTGGCGTGATGGGCGCGGGAGTCCACCCCGCGCGCCAGCCCCGAGGCGATGACGAAGCCCGCCGCCGCCAGATCGCGCACCACCCGTTCGGTGAAGGCCAGGCCCGCCGCCGAGGCGTTGCGCGAGCCGATGACGGCCACCATGGGGCGGGACAAAACCGCGATGTCGCCCAGCGCCGCGATCAACGGCGGCGGCGCATGGATGGCGCGCAGGGCCTTGGGATATTCAGGCTCGCCCAGCGCGATCAGTCGCGCACCCATGGCGGCCAGTCCATCCATCTCGCGCTTGCAGGCGTCTAGGTCAGCCAGAACGAGAGAGCGGCCCTTCTGGGCGGCCAGGCGCGGCGCTGCGTCGAGGGCTGCGGCCGCGCCGCCAAAGCGGTTGATGAGGCCGCGAAAGGTCTGCGGACCGATGCTGTCCGTGCGAATGAGGCGAAGCCAATCAAGACGCTGTGCGTCCGTCAAACGCGCGCCCGATCCTCCCGCTTCGCTCATGTTTGCTGGCCTATCCTGCTCTCGGCGCCCGCGCGCAGACGCGCGATATTGGCCCGGTGGGTGAAAAAGATCATGGCGGCGAGCACCACGGCCAACAGCCCCTGCGGCCCCTGCCCCGTCGCGAAGAACGCGAAGGGCGCCAGCGCGCTGGCGACCAGCGCTGCGAGGGAGGAATAGCGCGTCACCTTCGCGACCGCGAGCCAGACCAGCGCGAAGAAAATCCCGGCAGGCCAGTAGAGACCCAACAGGCACCCCAGATAGGTCGCGACGCCCTTGCCGCCTTTGAATTTCAACCAGACCGGAAAAATATGCCCGGCGAACGAACCCAGCGCAGCGGCCATGGCGGGACCCTCGCCCCATTGGGCGGCGATCAGGATGGCGACGGTTCCCTTGAAGGCGTCGAGGAGCAGCGTCGCAGCGGCAAGATCCTTGCGGCCGGTGCGCAGCACATTGGTCGCGCCGATGTTCTGCGACCCGATGGTGCGAATGTCCTGCGTGCCAGCAGCTTTCGTGATCACCAGTCCAAAGGGAATGGAGCCCAGCAGATAGCCGAACAGCAGGCCAAGCAGAGTTTCGAGAGTCAACAAATCAAGGCCCGGCGATCTTGGCGCGCCCCATGGCGGCCACGGGTGAACCTAGCCCCACACGACCTCGCCCGCAACCACGGTGAGCTTGACTTTGCCCTCCATCCGCGCCCCGTCGAAGGGCGTGTTGCGGCTGCGCGAATGAAGCAAAGCGGGATCAAGCACATAGGGCTCTTCGGGGTCGAAGCGGATGACGTCAGCGGGCGCGCCCTTTTGCAAGCGGCCCTGCGGGAGGCCCAGAATTTCGGCAGGACGGGTCGAGAGTGCATGGAGCAGACGCGGCAGATTGACCTGCCCTGCATGGACAAGGCGAAGGCCCGCGGAGAGGATCGTCTCCAGACCAATGGCGCCAGGCGCCGCCTCGCCGAAGGGCAGACGCTTGGTCTCGACATCCTGCGGATTGTGATCGGACACGATGACGTCGATGAGCCCGGAGGCCAGCGCCTCCACCATGGCGATACGATCCGTCTCCTGGCGCAGCGGCGGCGAGAGCTTGAAGAAACTGCGATAGGCGCCGATGTCGTTTTCATTCAGCGTGAGATGATTGATCGAGGTGGCGCAGGTGACTTTCAGCCCCGCATCCTTGGCCCGCGCGATGATCTCAAGCGAAGGCGCGGCGCTGACAAGCGAGGCGTGATAGCGCCCCTTGATCATGTTGACGAGGCGCAGATCACGATCCAGCGCGATGGTCTCCGCTTCCACGGGAATGCCGCCAAGGCCCAACCGCGTGGCGAATTCGCCCGCATTCATCACGCCCGAACCTGCGAGGTCCTCATCCTGCGCAAAATGCATGATGAGCGCGTCGAAATCGCGCCCATAGGTCATGGCCCGGCGCATCACCTGCGCATTGCGGATGGAATGCAAACCATCGGTGAAGGCCACGGCGCCGCTTTCCAGCAGCAGCCCGATTTCGGCGATCTCCTTGCCATGGAGGCCCTTGGTGATGGCGGCGGAGGGCAGCACCCGGACCCGCGCGGTGTCGCGCGCCCGGCGCTTGATGAAATCCACGACCGCCGGATCATCCACCACCGGATGGGTGTCGGGCATGGCGACCATGGTGGTCACGCCGCCAGCGGCGGCGGCGGCGCTGGCCGAGGCCATGGTCTCGCGATGTTCGGCGCCAGGCTCGCCGACGAAGGCGCGCATGTCGATGAGGCCGGGCGCGACCATGTCGCCCGCGCAGTCGATGATCTCAGCCTCCGCCGGAACGCTGTCGCGGGTGACGGCGCCGCCGAGGTCGGCGATGACGCCATTCATAATGAGCAAGCCGCCCCGTGTTTCGGTCCCCGCAGCGGGGTCGATCAGGCGGGCGTTGAGGAGGGCGAGAGGTCTGTTGGTCATGGTCGCGCGCCTCAGTTCGGCAGATGTTGCGCGAGGGCTTCCAGCACCGCCATGCGCACGGCGACGCCCATCTCGACCTGCTCGGTGATGAGCGAGCGCGGCCCGTCCGCCACCGCCGTGTCGATCTCCACGCCCCGGTTCATGGGGCCGGGATGCATCACCAGCGCATCGGGCTTGGCGTAGGCGAGCTTCTCTTCGTCGAGACCATAGAAGCGCGCATATTCGCGCAGGCTCGGCACGAAGGCGCCGCTCATGCGCTCCAGTTGCAGCCGCAGCATCATCACGATGTCCGCATCCCTAAGGCCATCACGCATGTTACGGTGGACCTCGACGCCAAGACGATCAATGCCCGCAGGCAGAAGCGTTGACGGCGCCACGACCCGCACGCGCGCGCCAAGCTTGGCCAGCAGCAGCATGTTGGAGCGGGCCACACGCGAATGGGCGACATCGCCGCAGATGGCGACCGTCAGCCCCTCGATCCGGCCCTTGTTGCGACGGATGGTGAGGGCGTCGAGCAGGGCCTGGGTGGGATGCTCGTGGGAGCCGTCGCCCGCGTTCACCACGGAGCAATCGACCTTGCGGGCCAGCAGATCCACGGCGCCCGACTCCTGATGGCGCACGATGATGATGTCGGGCCGCATGGCGTTCAGCGTCACCGCCGTGTCGATGAGCGTCTCGCCCTTCTTCACGCTGGAATTGGCGACGGACATGTTCATGACGTCGGCGCCCAGCCGCTTGCCCGCAATCTCGAAGGAGGCCTGGGTGCGGGTGGAGTTCTCGAAGAAGAGATTGATCTGGGTGCGCCCGCGCAGAATGCTGCGCTTCTTCTCCACCTGGCGGGAAAGGGCCACCGCCTCCTCCGCCATGTCCAGTAGATGAAGGATGTCGGGAGCCGCCAGCGCCTCGATGCCGAGGAGGTGGCGGTGCGGGAAGATGATGGGGGAGCGGGTGTCTGCCATGAGGCGCATCCTATAGGGCCGCAGGGTCGGGGGATGCAAGGCGGCGGGGACCGCAGTCCCCAGCAAGGTATCAGCGCGTGACAGCCCGATGGCGCCGCTCAAGCTCTTCGCCATAGCGGCGAAGCGTATGGGCCTCGGTCAGCAGGCCCAGCACATGGCCATTCTGCGCGCTGTCGAGCACTGGCAGCACATCGGTCTCCGTCTTCTCGAAGATGTCGATGGCCTCGCGGATGGTCATCTGGGGCAGCAGCAAGGCGTCATCGGGCTGGACCAGCGCCGAGACCGGCGCCTCGGGCTGCGCGATGGCGGTGTGGAGATCGGCGGTCAGCACGGTCCCTGCGTAGCGGCCGTCCTTGTCGAGCAGGAAGATCTGCCGCTCGCCGCCCGGCGGAAAGAGGCTGCGGGCGGCCTCGATGGTCACGTCATGGGGCAGCGTGCGCGCATCCTTGCGCATGAGGCGGGCCACGGTCAGATCGCGCAGCCAGCCGATGTCGGCGGGGCCGCGGATGGTCTCGCCCCGCAGGTGGAAGCGCCAGGTGGCGAAGGAGTAGCCAAAGCCCGTGCGCACAATGAGCGAGGAGATGGCGCAGGCGATGAAACAGGCCGCCGTCACCCCGAAATCCCCGGTCATCTCCAGCGCCAGAACGGTCATGGTGACCGGCGAGCCCAGCACCCCCGTGGCGAAGGCGGCCATGCCCGCCACCGCCGCCGTGCCCGGCGTCAGGGAGATCTCCATCCAGAGGGCGACGCCCTCCCCATAGAAGCGGCCGAACATGCTGCCAATCAGCAGAGAGGCGAAGAACAACCCGCCGCGATAGCCCGCCCCCAGCGACACAGCCGAGGCGAGGCACTTCAGCAAGGCGAGCCCCACCAGCAGGCCGAGCGACACGGAATGGAGAAGATTCTGCTGCAAGGCGCCATGGCCCGAGCCCATGACCTGCGGGCTCACCACCGCCATGGCGCCCACCAGCAGCCCGCCCAGCACAGGCCGGAAGGCCGCCGGAAAGCGGCTGCGGTTGAAGAGCCCGTCGATGATGGCGACCCCGCGCATGAGAGCGATGCTCGCCAGCGCCATGCAGATCGCCAGCGCCACCAGATGGGCGAAGCCAGCGCCTTGGATCGCGGACATGGGGCCGGGCACTATAAGAAGGTCATGCCCGACAAGGGGCTTGGAGATCAGGGAGGCCACGATGGCGCTGGCCGCCACGGGCATCAGGGAGCCCACGCTATAGGCGCCCAGCACCACCTCGAAGGCGTAAAAGGCCCCCGCCAGCGGCGCCCCAAAGGCCGCCGCGATGGCCCCCGCCGCGCCGCAACCCACAAGCAGACGCAGATCGCTGCGCCGCGCCGCCAGTCCCCGCCCGAAGAGCGAGGCCACAGCAGAGGAGATCTGCGTATAGGCCGCCTCCAGCCCCACGGAGGAGCCGCAGGCGTTGGAGATGAAGGTCTGAAAGGTAATATAAAGGCTGCCGCTGATGGACATGCGTCCGCCATTCAGGGCGTTGGCCTCGATGGCGTCGGCCATGCGCCCGTTGAAGCGCTTGCCCGCCCAGAGGGTCAGGGCCGCCAGGGCGAAGGCCCCCGCCACCGGCCCGCCCACCGCGCGCCACCAGGTCAGCCCGGTGGCGATGGACAGATGCTGGCCCCGGTCGAGGCCGAACAGGAGTTCGTGAACAAGCTGGGATCCCGCCGACAGGCCGGAGACCAGAAGCCCGGACAGCAGCCCCACCAGAGCGCCCACCACCACCAGCCCGAACTCCCGGGCGCGCACGAAGGCGCGAACCCCGACGGGAAAGATGCGGTCGAACTTCTGCGAGGGGATTGGGGCCATGGGAACCAGTGTTGGGCGGAACTGCCATCGGCAACGTCCCACAGCAGGGATCGGTCCGGCAACTCCTTGCGCACCGCCAGACCAGCCAGTGGCGCCAACGTCAAGCGCGCGGCGATACCGGCGGCGCCATCCATTGCCAAGGTATTGTCGAAAAGGTCCCCCAAAGAGCTTTTGACTACCCGCCCGACCCACTTGTCCACAGGGGCGGAATGTCTTTTCAAAAGACATTCCGGCGCAGGCCCGCCAGAGGGCCGATTTGACAGCCGACCGGCCCTACCCCATGTTCCCGACCGATTTAGCCACCCCCGCCAAGCCCTCCGGGCGGCCTCGCAGGCTCTGCGATAAAGGCCATTTACGCTGGATGACCTGTGCTGGCTGGCGTCTGAAAAGGCGTACCGGAATGAATGTCGTCATCGTCGAATCTCCTGCCAAGGCGCAGACGATCAACAAATATCTCGGCAATGACTACGAGGTCTTCGCCTCGTTCGGCCATGTCCGCGATCTCCCGGCCAAGGACGGGTCCGTCGATCCTGACGATGATTTCGCCATGCGCTGGGAGATGGACGGCAAGGCCGCCAAACGCATGAGCGAGATCGCCGCCGCCGTGAAGGGCGCCAGCAAGGTCATCCTGGCGACCGATCCGGATCGCGAGGGCGAGGCGATCTCCTGGCACGTCCTGGAAATCCTGCGCGGCAAGAAGGTGCTCAAGGACAAGAAGATCGAGCGCGTCGTCTTCAACGCCATCACCAAGACCGCCATTCTGGAGGCCATGCAGCACCCCCGCGAGATCGATGGGGCCCTGGTCGACGCCTATCTGGCCCGCCGCGCCCTTGATTATCTTGTGGGATTCACGCTCTCCCCCGTACTGTGGCGCAAGCTGCCGGGCGCCAAGTCGGCTGGTCGCGTCCAGTCGGTGTCCCTGCGCCTTGTCTGCGACCGCGAGATGGAGATCGAGAAATTCGTCAAGCGCGAGTATTGGTCCCTCGCCGCCCACCTCTTCACCAAGGACAAGGCGCCCTTCATCGCCCGCCTCGTGGGGGCCGATGGCAAGAAGATCACCCGCCTCGACATCGGCGCCGAGCCCGAAGCGCGCGCCTTCGAAGTTGGCCTCAATCAGGCGAAGTTCACGGTGACCTCGGTGGAGGCCAAGCCCGCCAAGCGCAATCCCTCCCCGCCCTTCACCACCTCGACCCTGCAGCAGGAAGCCTCCCGCAAGCTGGGCCTCGCCCCCGCCCGCACCATGCAGCTCGCCCAGCGCCTCTATGAAGGCATCAACCTCGGGGGCGAGACTGTGGGCCTCATCACTTATATGCGAACCGATGGCATAGACATGGCCCCGGAGGCCATTGCAGGAGCGCGCGCGGTCATCGCCCAGCAATATGGCGACGCCTATGTGCCCAAGGCGCCGCGCACCTATTCGTCCAAGCAGAAGAACGCGCAGGAGGCCCATGAAGCCGTGCGCCCGACCGACGCCGCACGGCTGCCCAAGCAGATGGCGAAATATCTGGAGGCCGACCAGCTCGCGCTCTATGACCTCATCTGGACCCGCACCGTCGCCAGCCAGATGCAATCGGCGGAGCTGGAGCGCACCACGGTCGAAATCTCGGCGGATGTTCCCGCCCCCTCGGTGATCCGCAAGCTGGACCTGCGCGCCACCGGCCAGGTCATCCGCTTTGATGGCTTCCTGAAGCTCTATCAGGAAGGCAAGGACGACGAGGACGATGAGGAAGGCGGCCGCCTGCCCCCCATGGCCCAGGGCGACACGCTCGCCAAAGAGCGCATCGAAACCGTCCAGCATTTCACTGAGCCGCCGCCGCGCTTCACCGAGGCGACGCTGGTCAAGCGCATGGAAGAACTGGGCATCGGTCGCCCCTCCACCTACGCTTCGACGCTGGCGGTGTTGCGGGAGCGCGATTATGTGCGCATCGAGAAGAAGCGCCTCGTGCCCGAAGACAAGGGTCGTCTGCTGACCGCCTTCCTCGAAAGCTTCTTCACCCGCTATGTGGAGTACAACTTCACGGCGGATCTCGAAGAGAAACTCGACGAAGTCTCCAACCACGAAAAAGACTACAAGGAAGTGCTGCGCGATTTCTGGCGCGACTTCATTGTAGCCATCGAAGGCACCAAGGATCTGCGCACGACGCAGGTTCTCGACACGCTCAACGAGGTTCTGGGCTCCCATATCTTCCCCGCCAAGGAAGATGGCTCGGACCCCCGCGGTTGCCCGTCCTGCGCGGCGGGACAACTCTCGCTGAAGCTTGGAAAATTCGGCGCCTTCATCGGCTGCTCCAACTATCCCGAATGCAAGTTCACCCGCACCCTGGCTCAGGCTGCGGCGGGTGAAACGGCGACCGGCGATGGCGACAGGCCGGGCGTGCGCTCGCTGGGTTTTGACCCCGAGACGGGCGAGGAGATCACCTCCCGCGACGGTCGCTTCGGCCCCTATCTGCAACTCGGCGAAGCCGAGAAGCCCAAGCGCTCCTCCATCCCCAAGGGGCTCAACGCTTCCGAGATCACCCTTGAACAGGCGGTGGCCCTGCTCTCCCTGCCCCGCGAAGTGGCGAAGCATCCCGAGACCAAGGAGCCCATCGTGGCGGGCATCGGGCGTTTTGGTCCCTATGTGCAGCATGGGAAGATGTACGCCAGCCTGACCCGGGACGACGACGTTCTCACCATCGGCGCCAATCGGGCCATCGACCTGATCATCACCAAGGAACAGGGCGGCGGCGGTCGCTTCGGCTCCACCGAACCGGGACGCCCGCTGGGCGACCATCCCGATGGCGGCGTTGTGAGCGTGAAGTCCGGCAAGTTCGGCTCCTATGTGAACTGGGGCAAGATCAACGCCACCATCCCCAAGGGGACCAACGCCGAGGGCCTGACCCTGCCTGACGCCATCGCGCTTCTGGCGGCGAAGGCTTCGGCGGCGCCTGCGGGCGGGAAGGTGCTGGGCGAGCATACGGCGGGCGGGCCGATCACCCTGCGGGATGGTCGCTATGGCGCCTATGTCAGCCACGGCAAGGTCAACGCCACCATCCCCAAGGGAACTGCGCTCGAAACCGTCACCCTCGAGGACGCCATCCGCTGGATCGACGACAAGGGCGGACCTGACAAGAAACTGACCCGCAAAGCGCCCAAGAAGGGCGCGGCCAAGAAATCGACCGCCGTGAAAAAGCCCGCCGCCAAGAAGGCTGCGGTCAAGGTGGACGACGATGACGAGCCGCCCTTCGATATTGACGAGACCCCCAAGGCCAAAGTCGACGCCCGCAAGGCGCCCGCCAAGGCAGCGGCCAAGAAGAGCGCCGCCAAAAAGAAGGCTCCCGCCAAGAAGAAAGCGGCTGCGAAGAAGAAGTGACGGCGCAGCCTTCTGGAAAATCCGGAACTGCGTGACCACATAGTGTAACGTCGAGGGCGAATCTCCCCCTCGGCGCGGAAACCCGATTGTCCAGAAAAGCCCTCCCCCCCAAAGCCAAGCCCGGCGCAGCGCCCAGGCCTCTTCCCACCCGTGACGAGGTCCTCGCCTTCATCGCCCGGGAACGGGCTGCTGCGAAGGCGACCGCTGGCGCCATTCCCGCCAAGATCGGCACGCGCGAGATCGCCCGGGCCTTCGGCATCACCGGCTCAGACCGCATCGGCCTAAAGCAGATCCTCAAAGAACTGGAGTCCGAAGGCGAGATCGAGCGTCGGGGCCGCACCCTGCAAAAGAGGGGCGCCCTGCCCGATGTGGTGCTCGCGGATGTCTCGACCCGCGACCGGGATGGCGACCTCATCGCCGAGCCCGTGGAGTGGGACGTGGTGGAATATGGCCCCGCCCCGCGCATTCTCGTGCGCGTCTCCCGCAAGCCACGCCCGGGCGAGCCCGTGCCCGGCCTGAATGATCGGGCGCTTTTGCGCGTGGAGCCCGTGCGCAACCCCGAGCGCGGCGAGCCGCCCTATGTGGGCCGGGTCATCAAGCTCGTCTCCAAGGCGCGGATGCAGGTGCTGGGCGTGTTCCGCGCCCTGCCCGATGGCGGCGGGCGGCTGATCCCCATCACCAAAAAGGGCCAGCCCAGCGAACTCGACATTCCCAAGGGCTTTGAAGGCGACGCCATCGATGGCGATCTCGTCTCCGTCGACCTGCAGCGCGACAAGCGCTTCGGCCTGCCCCAGGCCAAGGTGCGGGAGAAACTGGGCTCGGTGAAGAGCGAGAAGGCCATCAGCCTCATCGCCATCCACACCCATAACATCCCCAACGAATTCCGCACAGACACCATCGCGGAAGCCGAAAGCGCCCGCGAGGCGACCATGGATCTGCGCGAGGACTGGCGCGATCTGCCCCTCGTCACCATCGACCCCGCTGACGCCAAGGATCACGACGACGCGATCCATGCGGAGCCTGATACGGACCCGGATAACGAAGGCGGCTTCGTGCTCACCGTCGCCATCGCCGATGTCGCGGCCTATGTGCGCCCCCATCGCCCGCTCGACCGGGAGGCGCTGGATCGAGGCAACTCCGTCTATTTCCCCGACCGCGTCGTGCCCATGCTGCCCGAGCGCATCTCGAACGACCTGTGCTCGCTGAAACCCCTCGTGGACAGGCCCGCACTGGCGGTGCGCATGATCATCGGCAAGGAGGGGCGCAAGCGCAGCCACACCTTCCACCGCATCATGATGCGCTCGGCGGCCAAGCTCGCCTATCCGCAGGCGCAGGCGGCGATTGATGGTCATGTGGATGACATAACCGCCCCCATCGTCGAGACCGTGCTGCGTCCCCTCTGGACCGCCTATGAGGCCCTGAAGATCGAGCGCGCCCAGCGCTCGCCGCTCGATCTTGATCTGCCCGAACGCAAGATCCTGCTGAACCCTGATGGCTCCGTGGACCGGGTGATCGTGCCCGCGCGCCTCGACGCCCACAAGCTGATCGAGGAGTTCATGATCCTCGCCAATGTGGCGGCGGCGGAGACGCTGGAGCAGAAGCAGCAGCAGTTGATCTACCGCGCCCATGACGAGCCGAGCCAGGAGAAGATCAACGCGCTGGCGGAGTTCCTCTCCACCATCGGCATCAAGATCGCCAAGGGCGAGGTGATGCGCCCGCACCATTTCAACCGCATCCTCGACCGGGTGCGCGACACCGAGCACATGCATGTGGTCAACGAGATCGTGCTGCGCTCGCAGGCGCAGGCGGAATATACGTCCGAGAATTACGGCCACTTCGGCCTGCATCTGAAACGCTACGCCCATTTCACCTCGCCCATTCGCCGCTATGCGGATCTGATCGTCCATCGCGCCCTCATCCGCGCGCTGGGCCTTGGCCCCGATGGCCTGCCGGACATGACGCCCGATGAACTGGCTGAAATCGCCGAGCGCATCTCGCTGGCCGAGCGCCGCGCCATGGCGGCGGAGCGCGAGACCGTGGACCGGCTCATCGCCACCCATCTGGCCGACCAGGTCGGCGCGACCTTTCAGGCGCGCATTGGCGGCGTGACCAAGGTGGGCCTCTTCGTGAAACTGTCAGAGACCGGCGCCGATGGCTTCATCCCCGCCGCGACCCTGGGCGCCGATTACTTCCGCTATGACGAGACCCTGCATGCGCTCATCGGCAACCGCACCGGCGAGATGCACCGGTTAGGCGATATCGTCGAAGTCCGACTTGTGGAGGTCTCCCCCTTCGCGGGCGCCATGCGCTTCGAGCTGCTCACCGAGGGCCGCAACCGGCGGGCGGCGGGAGATGCGGGGCTGAAATCTCGAAAAACGAAACACCGCGACACCAAGGCGCACGAAAACGGGCCGGGGCGTGCTAAGAAGCCTTCGTTCCCCCCGCGTGGGGGCGCGAAAGCGAAACGGAAACGTACATGACGACCCAATCGCAGATGGATTCCCCCCGGGACAAGTGGCAGGCGGTCAAGCGCGGCTACATGGGCAAATGCCCGCACTGCGGCGAAGGCAAGATGTTCCGCGCCTTTTTGAAGGTGGCGGAGGCCTGCCCCTCCTGCGGTGAGGAACTGCACCATCAGCGCGCCGACGACGCCCCGCCCTACATGACCATTTTCGTGGTGGGCCATATCATTGGCGCGGGCATGCTCTGGGTGGAGCATCAGAACGACGCGCTGCCGATCTGGATCCACGCCACCATCTGGCCCATTCTGACAGTGGTGCTTTCCTTTTACTTCCTGCCGCGCATCAAGGGCGGGCTGATCGGCCTGCAATGGGCGCTGCGCATGCATGGCTTTGGCGCGCAGGCGACCAGCACTGAGGCCACTCTCCCCGCCCCGGCCGCAAGCCCGACCTGAACGGACGGCCATGAGCGATTCGCCCCAACCTGAAGAGGATCTTGCGGATGTCCTGACGCGGGAGCTATGGGCGCGGATCAGGAGCCTGGCGCCCACCAAGGTGCGCCCGCGCAGGGCCGCCACGCTGATTCTCCTCGACCGCAGCGGGCCTCAGGTGCGCCTACTCATGGGCAAGCGCCACGCGAACCACGCCTTCATGCCCGGGGTTTTCGTCTTCCCCGGCGGGGGCGTGGAGCCCGGCGACCGCCAGATGTCCATCGCAGGCGCGCTGGATCCGGT
>CAMDOY010000035.1 GCA_945903655.1 Rhizobium sp. Q54
CGCTCCGAGGGGCCCATCGCCTATCTTGGCCAACGCATCGACGGCTTCGACGCCAAGCAGATGCGGCCCCTGCGGCGCGACATGCAGGTGGTGTTTCAGGACCCCTATGGATCGCTCTCGCCGCGCATGTCCGTGGCGGAGATCGTGGAGGAGGGGCTGGCCATCCAGAGCCCCCAGCTGCATTGGCGGGAGCGACGGGAGATCGTCGCCAAGGCCCTCTTCGACACGGGCCTCGACCCCGCCGCCATGGATCGCTACCCCCACGAATTCTCCGGCGGCCAGCGCCAGCGCATCGCCATCGCCCGCGCCATGGCGCTGGAGCCGCGTTTCGTGGTGCTGGACGAGCCGACCTCGGCGCTGGACATGTCCGTTCAGGCGCAGATCGTCGATCTTTTGAGGGATCTGCAAAAGCGCCGGAACCTCGCCTATATGTTCATCAGCCATGACCTGAAGGTCGTGCGCGCCCTGGCGACCGATCTCATCGTCATGCGCCACGGCAAGGTGGTGGAGAGCGGGCCAGCGGCGGAGATTTTCGCGGCGCCCGCGAGCGATTATACGCGCGCCCTGTTCGCCGCCGCCTTCAATATCGAGGCGGATGCGAGCGGCGTCGTCAGCCAGTAGGTGACCATGAGCCGCGCCCTGCTTCTCGTCCTCGATTCCCTCGGCTGCGGCGGCGCGCAGGACGCCGCCGCCTTCGGCGATGCAGGCGCCGACACCTTCGGCCATATCGTGGAGGCCTGCGCTTTGGGGCGGGGCAATCGCGATGGCCTGCGGCAAGGCCCGCTGCGCATCCCCTTCCTCAACGCCCACGGCCTCGGGTTGGCGGCGGAAGCATCGCGTGGCAAGCCCCTTCCCGGCCTTGAGGCGCCCGCGCAGGCGCTGGGACTCTGGGGCCATGCAGTAGAGACCTCGCAGGGCAAGGACACGCCATCAGGCCATTGGGAGATCGCGGGCGCTCCGGCCGATTTCGCCTGGGGCTATTTCCCCGATACGCAGCCCGCCTTCCCGCCAGCGCTGACGCAGGAGCTCATTGCGCAGGGCGGCCTTCCCGGCATCTTGGGCGACCGCCATGCGTCAGGCACCGACATCATCGAGGAGCTGGGCGTCGAGCATATGCGCAGCGGCAAGCCCATCGTTTATACGTCCGTGGATTCCGTGTTGCAGATCGCCGCCCACGAGGAGAGCTTCGGCCTCGAGCGGCTCTACGACCTCTGCCGCCTCGCGCGCAGGCTCTGCGATCCGCTCAGGATCGGCCGCATCATCGCCCGCCCCTTCGTGGGCGACGCGCCCGGCGCCTTTCACCGCACGCCCCGCCGCAAGGATTTCGCCATGCCCCCGGCCATGGGCAATCTGTTGGACCGGGCGGCGGAGGCGCAACGGCCCGTGATCTCCATCGGCAAGATCGGCGACATCTTCGCCCATCGCAACACCGGCGAGGAGATCAAGGGCGCAGGCAATATGGATCTCTTCGACAAGACCCTCGCCGCCCTTGAGCGGCTGCCCGACGGTGGGCTGATCTTCGCCAATTATCTCGATCTCGACACGGAGTTCGGCCATCGCCGCGACGTGCCCGGCGCGAGCGCCTGCCTCGAAGCCTTCGATGCGCGCATGGTCGAACTGGCGGCGCGTCTGCGCCCGGGCGATCTCGTGATCTTCACCGGCGACCACGGCAATGACCCGACCTGGCGGGGCACGGACCATACGCGCGAACATGTGCCGGTGCTGGCCTTCGGGCCGGGGATCGGCAGCGGCCCCATCGGAGCGCGCGCCACCTTCGCGGACATAGGCGCCAGCGTGGCCGCCCACCTTGGCATCCCCGCGCCCATCGCCGGGAGGCCGTGGTGGTGAGATTCGATACGGGCTGCGCCTGCTGCCGCGATGATTTCTACGATTTCGAGGATTGGCTCATGGATGCGGTCACCATCGTCGCTCACCCTCTGGTGCGCCACAAGCTCTCCCTCATGCGGGACAAGACCTGTTCGACCAAAAGCTTCCGGCAATTGCTGAACGAGATCGGCACGCTGCTGTGCTACGAAATCACCCGCGATCTGCCCCTTGAAGAGATCACCATCGAGACGCCGCTGACGCAGATGCAGGCCCCAAGGCTGGCGGGCAAGAAGCTCGTCTTCGCGCCCATTCTGCGGGCAGGCACGGGCTTTCTCGACGGCATGCTGGCGATGATCCCTTCAGCCCGCGTGGCCCATATCGGGCTCTACCGGAACCCCGAAACGCTGGAAGCTGTCGAATATTATTTCAAGGCGCCGCAGGATGTGTCCGAACGCCTCGTGATCCTCATGGACCCTATGCTCGCCACCGGCAATTCAGCGGTAGCCGCCGTGAACCTGCTGAAGGACAAGGGCGTGAAGGACATCCGTTTCGTGTGCCTGCTCGCCGCCCCTGAGGGCATCGAGAAACTGCGCGTCGCCCATCCCGACATCCGCATCTGGACCGCCGCCATCGACAGCCACCTTAACGATCACGGCTATATCGTGCCGGGGCTGGGGGATGCGGGCGACCGGATGTACGGGACAAAGTAGAGGCCGATGGCAGGCGTTATTGAGCCAATCTTATCAAGATGCGATGGAATCCATCAGGTGGGCCGTATCGCAATCATGACTGACTTTTCGGAAAACCAGCAACCATTTTTGATTGCTACGGTGACATCTAACGTTGGCAGGCTGGAATATGTTTTCGGATGTATGGTTCGCGACACAAGGCGCCCGGACTCAAACGTTTCCCTGACCTCTCGATCACGCCAGTTCACAAAGGTTTTTCGGGCATTGATCACCTCGTCCAGATCGACCCCACAGGCGTGAATGAGCACATTGAGAAAATAATGCTCATCTGCGAAGGGAAACTGTTTAAAGCACTCCAGCCCTGGTTTCGTCAAAAGCCTTTCCACATGTCGCCGGGTCAGGGTTATCCACTGACTATGAGAAAAGAAAGGGGTGAAGACACAAGACGGGGGCAAAAACTGTTGGCGGTTAAAATGCTCAGAGCCGGGCGCACCAATGCTGAAGTCCATCACAGAGCGATTCTGACACAAGGATAACTCTTCGGAAACTTGTTTGAATGGCGCAATCGGAATTGTCGTATCCGATAAGAGAATGAAATGTTCGTGCCGGGCGTCATCATGAAAAGCGGCTGAAAGGAGATTGAGGGTGGCTTCGACAAGCGAAACATCCCCATGCGACGTGGGGATAATATGATCAATGGTGTTGTTTCTTATCAATTCGGTTTTAACTTCATGGGGGAATTTTGGATGGAAATATGTTTTCGCCCCATGCGCCTTGTCCAGAAATGCAGCCCAAAGCTTGGGTTGACTAAGTTCTGCGATCGTCAAGAAACGAAAAGCAATTGACATTGAACATCTCCATTCCAGGTGTGAAATCTCATGATCTGACGATCGCACGCCTTCACGCCTGAGCGGCCCTCTCATCTGTCAAAAATCTTTTAAGCGGCTCATGGTCGAGAGGATTGTAGACTGTGATCGCCAGTGAACAGGTATCATTGACGCCGGACTTATCTTCGCAAAATTCCCCCAAAGAGCAATTTGCCCTCTTGTTCTATGGCGAATTGCCCGATCCACCTGAATTTATCGTAGATCGCCTTGGCCAAAGCTTCATTGCCGCCATTGACGAGCAACGAGTAGGTCCCGCCCGGGTTTTCTGCGGGCGTGTAGGCGAGATCATGAAACCAATCAGGGTTCTCGCTCAAATAGGCGTCTATCCGCAGAATGATCGGCATTTCATAGGATATGATCAAAAAGTCGATGGGGCTGCGATGTGAATGAGCTATTTCGCCGCCAATCACCGCAGAGCCCTCCTCCAGCGTTTCGTCATTGGCGATGGAAATCTGAGTGTCGCGTCCGAGTAATATTTTGCAATCGAACATTTCATACAGGATCGGTGAAACCGTGAAGCTGGGATCAATGATGCAAATGATGAAAAAATTGGGAAAGTCAACGAAGCCAACCCGAGGTGGATCGGCGGACTGAAAATGAATTTTCCTGTCGGTGAGAAGATAGGCGAAGTTATCCAAAGCCGCTTCTGAAATGCTCTCAAGCTGCGATACGATGAGCAGTTGATCGGCTTCCACCTTGCCAACGACTGCCCCTACGTCCTCGCGCGTTTGCAGCGTTGCGCCGGATATAATTTTGATCTTCTCTTTATGGACCTTGCGTGCAACCTGAGCCAGCTTGCGGTCCTCAACCTCTCCAGCGATCAAAACATTGCGCTGAATATTTGGGGATTTGGCCCATTCGTCGATGAAAGTTCCTACAAACCTTATGGCGGACATCGGCATGTTCCCTGAAATTCTTCATCCTCTCAATCAGTTAAAGACCCAACTTATCCTTCGCAAGTAAATTTTCGACCATTGCCGCATTGGTGTTCCGTTGTCCCCATGTACCCGGATGGGCGCATTCATCCGCCTCATCCGGGATAGATGTTTTATCAACTTCAACTTGACCTTTTATTTGCAAAGCTTGTGTCGTCAGCCGCTTCCTGAAGCGCTCGCGCGTTTACGTCTCCCGCCGCTGTGGCCTCATTGAGGTGCTGAAACACCTCAAAAGGGCGACGAAGGAGGTGTTCATGCGTTATGCTGCGCTGAACGCGAGGCGAAATTAACACAGCAGAGTGGGATGAGCAGACAGACCCGATTTCGCCGACCGCAAAAAGCAAAAGCGATCACAGAGCGTGTTCAGCACTCTTTCGAGCGCGCCTTGCAATTTCATCGCGCCGGAGACGCCGTTGAGGCGCGTCGCCTCTATGACGAGATCCTGGCTTTGCAGGCGGATCATATTGGCGCGCTTCATCTGTCCGGCGTTCTCCATCTTGAACAAAACAGGCCCGAGCGCGCCGCGAAAGTTTTGCTATTAGCCAGCTGTCTGGCGCCCGACGTCGCGCCTTTGCAATTGTGCTATGGCGTTGCGCTTCTGGAACTCGGGCGATCTGAAGACGCGCTCATTCTTTTTCAAAAAGCGGCTTGCATCGATCCCCTTCATGCCGACGCATTCTATCATCTGGCGAATGGCTTGAAGGACCTTGGGCGATTTGCGCAAGCCTGCGTCGTCTATGATCGTGTCCTCGCGCTTGAGCCGGATCATGCGGACGCTTGGTCCAATCAAGGCGATTCGCTGCAGACCATAGGCCTCTTTGAGGAGGCGGTGGAGCGTTATGAAAAAGCGCTTTCGCTCAGATCAGACTATGCGCAGACCTTCTCCAACTGCGGCCTGGCGCTCCATCATATGCGGCGCTTCGAAGCAGCGCTTCATCATTATGACAGGGCCATAGGCCTGAAACCTGATTTTGGCGCCGCCTATTTCAATCGCGCAAATACGCTCAAAGAGCTCACGAGATTCGACGGCGCCATCGCCAATTATGCGATTGCGCTCTTGCTTGAGCCAGATGATGCACAGGCCAGCTCCAATCAGGGTGACGCCCTTCAAACGCTCTCCCGATTTGACGAGGCTTTGGCGGCCTATGACAGGGCGCTTCTTGTCCAGCCTGACTTTGCGCAAGCCATTTCCAACAGAGGCGTGTGCCTCAAGGAGCTCGGGCGCTTCGAGGAGGCTCTGAGCAGTTTTGACGCCGCGATCAGCTTTGCGCCCGATGATGCCGAGGCTTTCTGGAACAAGGCCCTGACCCTTCTGTTGCTGGAGCGATTTGAAGAGGGCTGGGAATTATACGAATGGAGAAAGAAAACCCGGGAGCCTGCAGGCAATCGCATGTTCCCTCGCCCTGTCTGGCTTGGCCAGGAAGACGTGGCGCACAAGACCCTGCTTGTTCATGCCGAGCAAGGCCTCGGCGACCTCATTCAGTTCTCGCGTTATGTGCAAGGTCTGGTGGAGCGGGGGGCGAAAGTCCTGTTTGCGCCAGGCGAGGCTTTGCAGGGGTTGATGCGGGCCTTTGATGGCGATGTGAGGATTGTGGACGCAGAGGATGCGTCCCTCGCCTTTGATTATCATGTCCCCCTCATGAGTTTGCCGTTTGCGTTCCAGACCACAGGATCAAACATCCCTGCGAGGGCTTCTTATCTGAGGGCGGAGGCGACGCGGGTCGAGAGCTGGATGGCGCGGCTTGGGCGCGATGGATTCAAGATCGGGATATGCTGGCAAGGCGGCGTCAGCGCCATTGACGTCGGTCGGTCCTTCCCTCTGCGTCAGTTTTTTGACCTCTCGCAGATCCCCGTCGTTCGATTGATCAGTCTGCAGAAAGGGCCGGGCGCCCTGCAACTGCGCGATTTACCCGTGGGCATGCAGGTGCAGGTTCTCGATCAGGACTTTGATGGGGGGCCTGACGCCTTTCTCGATACAGCGGCGGTCATGACATGCTGCGACCTCGTCATCACCTCGGACACAGCAACGGCTCACCTCGCTGGCGCGCTTGGCGTCAAGACCTGGGTGGCGTTGAAACATGTGCCGGACTGGCGGTGGTTTCTGGAGCGTGACGATAGTCCCTGGTATCCCTCCATGCGCCTCTTTCGGCAGGCCTCCCCCGGCGATTGGGACGGGGTTTTCGCCAACATGAAAGCTGCGTTGATGGCGATCCCTAGCGTGCGGGAATCTGGATCAATCCCTTGAGTTCATCAGAGGTCAAAGGCTTCTGAAGAAACTTGAAGGCGATGGCGTCTGTCGTGACCGCATCGACGCCGGAGACCACATCGGGATTCATCGCCGCCTTCGGCATGAATTCATCGCGAATGCGCGCGGCCAGATCGAGGTCGATCTGCGCATAGTCGGCGTAATGGCGCAGGCCTTCGGGGGTGCTGTAGAGATAGTCGAGGCTCTCACGATAGGCCTTGGCGTAGCGCGCCATCACGGCGGGCCGGGCCGTGAGCGCCTGCGCGTTGACGATATGCACGCGCACGGTCTGGTCGCGGGTGGAGGGGGCGTCCGAGCCGCGCGCGATCACGCGGATTTCGCCATCGCGCAATTGCTTGAGGCCGAAGGGGGGCGAGGCCCAGCCCACATCGACTTGCCCGCTCATGGCCTGGGTGAGGGTAACGGCTCCAGCGCCTGTCGCGGTCGGTTTGGCTGTGATCTTGAAATGATCGATCAGCGCCAGCGCCGTCGTGTGGGTGGAGGCGCCATTGGTGGAATAGGCGATCATCTTGCCATTGGCGTCGGCGAAGGTCTTGATGGGGGAGTTCGTGGGCACATACCAGTAGAGGTCGCCCGTGCCGGTGGCGCCCGCCAGCAGGATGCGCACCGGCGCGCCCTTCACATAGGCGGCCATGGTGGCCGCCGTGCCAGCGGCGATGCCGATGTCCACGCTGCCGGAGATCACCGCCTGCATCGTCTCCCCGCCGCCATTGGTGAAGAGCGTCTCCAGCTCCAGCCCATGTTTGGCGAAGATGCCCGCGCGCTTGCCGACTTCCGACACGCCGGTGTCCCAATTGCCGGGCGCGCCGACCGCCAGCTTCAATTTGTCTTGAGCGAGGGCGCAGCTCGCCGCCAAGCTCAGGCAGAGGGCGACGAGGGCGGGGCGCAGCAGCATGGCGATCTCCGAAGCAAAATCCGATGGGACGCAGGGTCCTCCGGGCTGAGGGGAGTGTCAACCAGTTTGCGCCAAAAAGGAAACGTCAAAATCTGATCATTTCTGAGGCAAATTATCGCTTCCCGACATTGTGTGGGCAATGTGTTCCGATTTTGGCGCAATGGTTTGACAGGGTCCATCGATCAGTAGAGGCTAGACCCCATCAGCCTTTTGCGCCCCCGGGGACCGCCTTTGAAGCCTGCACCCTTCACGCTCCACAGACCCGCCACGCTCGCGCAGGCGACGGCCCTTTTGCATGATCTGGCGGACGAGGATGCGCGCCTGATCGCGGGCGGCCAAAGCCTCGCGCCGATGATGGCTTTTCGGCTGGCGCGCCCCGGCCATCTCATCGATCTCAATGGCGTGGGCGAGCTGGCGCACCTCTGCGAATCAGGCGGCATGATCGAGATCGGCGCGCTGATCCGCCATGTGGATATCGCGCGCAGGGCGATCCCCGGCGTCACCGGCGCGTTGCTACGCGCCGTGCTGCCCCATATCGCCCATCACCCCATCCGCACGCGCGGCACCTTCTGCGGCAGCCTCGCCCATGCGGATCCCGCCTCCGAATGGTGCCTCACCGCCGCGACCCTTGACGCCACGCTGGTGGCCCATAGCGCCTCGGGCAGGCGCGAGATCGCCGCTCGCGATTACTTCGAGGGCGCCATGGCGACGGCCCTGCGGGCGGATGAGGTGCTGAGCAGCGTGCGCCTGCCCCAATTGCCGGAGGGCGCGCGCTTCGCTTTCCACGAATTCTCCCGCCGCTCCGGCGATTTCGCCATCGCCGCCGCGCTCGTGATCTTCGAGCTGCGGGATGGCCTGATCGCGCAGGCGCGCATCGGCATTGGCGGGGCGGAGGATCGCCCGCGCCGGATCTCGGAGGCCGAGGCTGTGCTGAACGGGCGCAAACCCTCGCCAGAGCTATTCGTGGAGGCGGGGGCCGCTGTGGCCGCCGCGCTCTGCCCCATGGAAGACATCAGCACCAGCGCCGCCTATCGGCGGGAGCTCGCCGCGACCCTGACGGAGCGCGCGCTGGAAGAGGCCGCCCGATGAGCAAGACACCCCTGCATTTCACCCTCAATGGCCGGGCCTTCGATCTGGAGGTCGAGCCCCGCCGCACGCTCATCGACGTCATCCGCGACGACTGCGGCTTCACCGGGACCCATGCGGGTTGCGAGCATGGGGTCTGCGGCGCCTGCACCATCATCGTGAATGGCGAGACCGTGCGCTCCTGCCTCATGTTCGGCTTTCAGGCGGAGGGCGCCACGATCCGCACGGTGGAATCCCTGTCCCAGGGCGGCCCGCTGCATCCTCTGCAGGAGGCCTTCGTGGAGCATCACGCCCTGCAATGCGGATTCTGCACCCCGGGCTTCCTGATGCTGGCTGTGGGCCTGCTGGAAGAGAACCCGGACATGGACGAGGCGGCGATGCGCGACGCGCTCTCGTCCAACCTGTGCCGCTGCACGGGCTATGAGAATATCCTGAAAGCCGTGAAGGATGGCGCGCAACGCATGAAGGCCTCCCATGACTGAGACGCGCCAGCCGATCATCGGCCAGAGCCTCACCCGCCTTGAAGATCCCCCGCTGGTGCGGGGCAAAGGGCGCTTCGTCGCCGACGTCAGCTTCCCCCATCAGCTCCATATGCGCGTGGTGCGGTCGCCCCTCGCCCATGGGCGCTTGCTGGGGATTAGGATCAAGGCCGCGCTGGCGCTGAAGGGCGTCCACGCCATCTGGACCGCCCAGGACATCGCGGACATCGGTCCCATCGATTTTCGCGAAGGCAAGATCGAGAAGCTGGAGCCCTATCGCCAGCCCGTGCTTGCGCAGGACTATGTGCGCTATGTGGGCGAGCCCGTGGCGGTGGTCTTCGCCGAGGACGCCTATGTGGCTGAGGACGCCGCCGATCTTGTGGAGCTCGATATCGAGGAGCTGCCCGTCATCGTCGAGGCGGATGCGCCGCCCGGCGTCTTTGCGCCGGGCCTGTCCACGGAAGCGGCCATCGTCACCCAGGGCTTCGGCGATGTGGAGGGCGCCTTCGCCTCCGCCCATGCGATCATCTCGCTTGATTTGCAGATGGGGCGCCATTCGGGCGTGCCGCTGGAGACGCGCGGGGCCATCGGTCTCTACGACAGCGCGCGCGATGTGCTGGAGTTGCATGGCGCCGCCAAGGTGCCGCACAAGAACCGGGAGTCGCTGGCCCGCATGCTCGGGCGCACGACGACCACGCTGCATCTCTTCGAATATCATGTGGGCGGGGGCTTCGGCATTCGCGGCGAGATCTACCCGGAGGACATTCTGGTGCTCGTCGCCGCCTTGCGCCTCGAGCGCCCGGTGAAATGGATCGAGGATCGGCGCGAGCATCTCATGTGCGCCAACCAGTCGCGCCAGCAGCGCCATCTCATCAGCGCGGCGGTGGATGCGCAGGGTCGCCTGCTCGCCATCCGCAACGAGTTTTACCACGATCAGGGCGCCTATCCCCGCACCCATGCCCTGCGCATCGCCGAGACCACCTGCGGCATCCTGCCGGGGCCCTATCATCTGGGCGCCTATAGCGCGACGGGCTACTACCGCCTCACCAACAAGACCCCCTGCGCCACCTATCGCGCGCCCGGCCGTTACGAGACCAATTTCGTGCGCGAGCGCCTGCTCGACGCCATTGCGGAACGGCTGGGGATGTCGCGGGTGGATGTGCGCCGGATCAATCTCATCAAGAAGGAAGAGATGCCCTATGCGCGCCCCCTCAGCGTGCTGGAGGACGATGTTTCCTATGATTCCGGCGACTATGAAGGCCTGCTCGACCAGTCCCTCAAGGCCATGGATTGGGACGCGCTGCAGGAGAGCCTGAAGGCGCGGCGCGCCAAGGGCGAGATCGTCGGCGCGGGTTTCGCGCTTTTCATCGAGAAGAGCGGACTTGGCCCCACCGATGGCGCCCATGTGAATGTGGACACCGATGGCGTCGTCGAGGTCCTCACCGGCGGCGCCTCCGTGGGGCAGGGTTTCGAGACCGTCGTGGGGCAGGTCTGCGCGGATATTCTGGGCGCGGACTATCGCAAGGTGCGCGTGGTCCATGGGCGCACGGAGCGCATCGAATTCGGCATCGGCGCCCATGCCTCGCGCGCCACGGTCATGACCGCCAATGCGGTGGCCGTCGCCGCCGCCAAGGTGCGCGCCAAGGCCCTCGATATGGCCGCCGAGTTGATGCAGGCGCAGCCCGGCGATCTCGACATCGCCAACGGCCTCGTCTTCCGCCGCGACGCCCCTCATGGACCCTCCATGAAGCTGGGAGCGGTGGCGAGCGCCTTGCGTCCCATGGCCAAGACGCGCGGCGCACGCGAGCCCGGCCTCAGCGCCGATGGCTGGTTCGAGAGCGAGCATCAGGTCTATCCCTATGGCAACCAATTCGCGGTGGTGAAGATCGATCCGGCCACCGGCGCCATCGCTATCGAGCGCTATCTCATCGCCTATGACATTGGAAAAGCGATCAACCCCATGCTGGTGCGCGGGCAGATTCTGGGCGGTTTCGCGCAAGGGCTGGGCGGCGCCATCTATGAAGAGTTTCTCTATGACGAGCGCGGCGAGCCCCTGTCCGTCAGCTTCGCCGACTATCTCATGCCCACCCTCAGCGAGACGCCTGATGTGGAGGTGCTGCTGACGGAGGATGCGCCCAGCCCCCGCAACCCCCTTGGCATCAAGGGCGCGGGCGAGAGCGGCATCGCGCCTGTGGGCGCCGCCATCGCCTCCGCAGTCGAGGACGCCTTGCAATGCACGGGGCTCGTGCGCCAGTTGCCGCTGACGCCGCAGCGGGTGAAGGCCATGTTGAAGGAATTGCAATCGAGGCGCGGGCTTCCCGCATGAGGTAGCCTGCGCATTCAAAAAGGGAGCAAACAATGATCCGCAAAGCGATCAAACTAATGGCGTTGGGCTGCATCGGCCTTCTGGGGCTTGATGGGGTGGCGCAGGCGCAGGACCGCCTCAAGGTGGCGACCGGCGGGCGCGGCGGCTGGGAGGTCTCGGTCACGGAGCTCGGCATCGGCGCCGGCATGTTCAAGAAGCATGGCCTCGAGATCGACCTCTCCTATACGGAGGGCAGCGGCGAGACCATGCAGGCGGCCATCAGCGGCGCGGTGGATCTGGCGCTGGGCATCGGCCCCTTCGGCCTCATGGGCGCCTATTCGCGCGGCGCCCCGGTGCGCATTATCGGCGCCTCCATGACCGGCGTGAACGACCAGTACTGGTATGCGCAGGCCGCCTCGCCCATCAAGACCGGGAAAGACCTCGCGGGCCGCACGGTTTCCTATTCCACCTCCGGCGCCTCCACCAATGCGGTGGTTCTGGGCTTCAAGCGCACCTTTGGCGTGGAGTTCAACGCGGTCCCAACCGGCGGTCAGGCGGCCACCCTGACCCAGGTGCTCAGCGGGCAGATCGATGTGGGCTGGGCGGCGGCGCCCTTCGCCTTCAAGCATCTGGAAGCCGGGACCATCAAGATCGTGGCGCGCGCCAACGAAGTGCCGGAACTGCGCCAGCAATCCGTGCGCGTGATGACCGCCAACGCGGCCATTCTCGGCGCCAAGCGCGATCAGATCACCCGCTTCCTGCGCGGCTATCGCGACACCGTCGACTGGATGTACACCAGCGATGAGGCGGTGGAGCGTTACGCGAAGATTGTCGATTCCACGGTCGAACAGGCGCGCCGCACGCGCAGTGAATTCATCAAGAAGGAGGATCTCAACCCCGACCGTGTGGAGGGGCTCGATCTCCTGATGAAGGACGCCATCGCCTTCAAGTTCCTGTCGGCGCCCCTTACCGCCGAGCAGTTGCGCGAGCTGGTGGTTCGGTTCGATAAATAGTCGAGATCGGTCCCGCCGACCGGCGTAGCGCCGGGTCGGCAGGGCCTTTTTTCAGCTCACCAGCCCGGCGGCAGCAGGTCGCCGAACTTGGCGCGCACGGCGCCTTCGAGATCGGCGCTGTTGCGCACGGTCGCGGGCCAGTCCTGCAAGCGGTTCCAGGGCTTGCAGGCGTCGATGATCATGCGCGAATTCATGTTCTGCCGCTCGGGCGGATAGGACATGGGATCGAGCGTGGTGCTCCAGCAGCCATTGAGGATCTGCACGTCGTCGCGCGGATCGCAGCGGGTGCAGATGGACCAGACGACCTCGTTCATGTTGGCGGGATCGATGTCGTCATCCACCACCACCACAACGCGGTTGGCGTAGGCGCCCGCATGACATTGGGAGGCGATGAGGCCGGCCTGTTTCGAATGGCCCGCATACATCTGCTTGATGGAGATCGTGAGCCACATGCGGCTGCCGCCCGCCTCATGGGACCAGACGCCCTTGACCTCGGGCACGCCCGCCGCCTCGACCTCATGCCAGACAGCGCCGGAGCGCGCGGTGCCGCGATAGAAGGTGTCGTCATTGGGCGGCACGCCGGGGATCGCGCCGGTGAGCACGGGGTTGTCACGATGCCAGAAGGTCTCGACGCGGATGGCGGGCTCGCGCTTGCGCCCGCCTGCGAAATAGCCGGTCCACTCGCCCAGCGGGCCTTCGTCGATCAGGTCGTCCTTGTGGACGAAGCCTTCGAAGGCGATTTCGGCGTCGGCGGGGATCGGCAACCCCGTGGCGGGGCCGTTGACGGTGCGGATCTGCTCGCCGAGCAGGCCGCCCGCCGCCTCATATTCATTCTTGCCATAGGGAATTTCGAGACCCGCGACCGCAAAGAGGCCGGGATGCACGCCCGCCACCACGGCGATGGGGCAGGGCAGGCCCTTGTCGTGATATTTGCGCATGAGGATGTCCCCATGCTTACCCTTGGAGATCATGACCGAGGCGGTGCGGCGGTCGTGAACCTGGATGCGATAGGCGCCATAATTGATCCAGCCGGAGTCCGGATCCTTCATGATCACCATGCCGCCGGTGCCGATGTAGTAGCCGCCGTCGCCCTCGTGCCAGCGGGGCGTGGGGATCTTGAGCAGATCGATGTCGTCGCCGGTGAAGGTGTTTTCCATCAGCGGGCCGGTGTTGACCTGCTTGGGCGGCAGGGTCGGGGCGTCGCGCATGTAATCGCGCCAGAACCGCACCAGTTCGACCTCGGTGGTGTTGGCGGGCAGGCCGAGGGTCAGGGCGATGCGCTTGACGGAGGTGAAGAGATTGGCGACCACGCGAAAGCTCGGATCATAGCCGGGCACCTTGTCGAACAGGACCGCCGGACGGCCCATTTTCCGCATGGCGATATCGATGACGCCGCCGATCTCCCGCTCCCGATCCGCCCCACTGAGCTTCAGCAGTTCGCCTGCGGACTCCATATGGGCAAGCCAGTCGCGAAGATCCTGTCCGCGCCCCGTCTTTCCTGCCGTTTCCATCTTCTGCTCCCGGTTTGAAATACAGACTCGACCCGCAGACGAGCCTTCTGTCCCAAATTTGGATCACTTTGACAGTGCAGGTCAATGGGCTCAGGACATTTGCCCAAAAATCAGCGGAATGCCGATTGATTATGCGTTTTTCAATGGCCTGCGCCTCACGTCGCCACCCCTGCGACACAATCGCCGCAGCGGTTTTGCTGTTGCGCGCGTTCCAAAAGTTGCTAAAATTCAAAAAATGGACTTCTGGCAACCGACTCCCAGCGCATTGACGACAAAGCGACTGTAAGGACCCCTGAGGTATGAAGCCGCCCGCCTTCGGATATCATGATCCCCAGACTGTCTCCGCAGCGGTCCATCTGCTCGCGAGCCTTCCCAATGCGCGTGTGCTGGCGGGTGGCCAGTCCTTGATGCCCATGCTGAACATGCGGGTGGTCCTGCCTGACCATCTCATCGACCTCAATGGCGTCGCGGAGATGTCGGGGGTCTCGATCCGCGAGGGCCTGCTGGTCATCGGCGCCATGACCCGCCAGCGCGACATCGAATTCAGCGACAGCGTGATGGCCCATTGCCCCATTCTGCCCGAGGCGCTGTTGCAGGTCGGCCATCGGCAGACCCGCAACCGGGGCACGGTCGGCGGCTCCCTGTGCCATCTGGACCCCTCGGCGGAATTGCCCTGCCTTGCGGCGGTGATGGACGCGGTGATCGAGACCGCCTCGCCGCGCGGGCGCCGCCAGATCACCTTCGCCGATTTCGCGTCGAGCTACATGACGACGTCCCTCGACCCGGACGAAATCGCCACGCAGGCGCAGTTCCCTTTGTGGCCGCAGGGCCATGGCTACGCCTTCCTGGAATTCGCCCGTCGCCATGGCGATTTCGCGCTGGCCTCCGCCGCCGTGCTGATGACCACGGATGCGCAGGGGCGCATCAGCCGCATTGCGGTGGCGCTGTCCGGCGTTGGTCCTGCGCCTGTGCGCATGCAGGAGGCCGAGCAGGGCTTGCTGGGGCAGGTGGGCGGGGCCGATCTGTTCGCGCAGGCCGCAAAAACCTGCGCCTCCCTTGAGCCACAAGATGATATTCACGCGCCCGCCGCCTATCGCAAGCGTCTTGCGGGGGTGATGATGCGGCGCGCTCTTGAAAAGGCCTATGGCCGGGCGGCGCGCCAATGACATCGCCTTTCACACGCACCGTCGAACTCGAGGTGAACGGCGCCCCCTGCGCGCGCACCATCAACGTGCGGCGCCATCTCGCGGATTTCCTGCGCCATGACCTTGGCCTCACGGGCACCCATGTGGGCTGCGAGCACGGCGTCTGCGGCGCCTGCACAGTGCTGGTGGATGGGCAATCCATCCGCTCCTGCCTGATGCTGGCCGTGCAGGCCCATGGCAAGCAGGTGACCACCATAGAGGGGCTGGCGCCCTCGCCCGGCGTGCTGCATCCCCTGCAGGCGGCGCTGCACAAGCATCATGGCCTGCAATGCGGCTTCTGCACCCCGGGGATGCTGACGACGCTGGTGGAGCTGCTGAACACCGTGCGCAACCCCAGCGCCGATGAGGTGCGCATCGCCATCTCCGGCAATATATGCCGCTGCACCGGCTATGAGGGCATCGTGGCGGCGGCTTTGGAGGCCGCTGAAGTCATCGCCGCTTCGAAGGAGGCGTCCAAATGACCACCATCGTCGGCGCCGACGTCCCCCGCCTTGAAGATGGGCCCCTGCTCACTGGCGCGGGCCGATATGTGGATGATCTGTCCTTTCCCGGGACCCTTCATGTGGCCTTCGTGCGCAGCCAGCACGCCCATGCGCTGATCACGGGCGTCGATACGGCGGCGGCCAAAGCCCTTCCGGGCGTGATGGCGGTCTGGACCATGGCTGACATCGCGCCTCATCTCGCCGACCGATTGCTGCGCGTGGCCCTGCCAAGCCCCGCCTATCGGCAGGAATTGCATCGTCCCATTCTGGCGGAGACCGAAACCGTCCATGTGGGCGAGCCCATTGTCGCCGTCATCGCCAGCGATCCCTATGTGGCCGAGGATGCGGCGGATCTGGTGGTGGTGCATTACGACGAGCTTGTCGCCGTGACCGATTGCCGGGCCGCGCTGGAGCCGGGCTCTCCCACGGCGCATCTGAACGCCCCGGGCAATCTCGTGGCGGAATTTGCACTGGGCTATGGCGACCACGCCGGCGTCTTCGCCTCCGCCCCCCATGTCATCCGCGAGAACTACTGGCAGCACCGGGGCGTCGCCCAGTCCATGGAATGCCGGGGCGTGCTGGCGCGCTTCGACTCGGTGGACGAACGACTGACCATGTGGAGCTCCACCCAGACACCCCATGCGGGTAAGCGCGTGCTCTGCGACCTGCTCGGCATGGACGAAGACCGCATCCGCGTCGTCACCCCCGATGTGGGCGGCGGCTTTGGGCCGAAGCTGGTGTTCTATCCTGAAGAGGCCATCGTCGCCCTCGCCGCGCTGCGCCTCAAGGCGCCGGTGAAGTGGATCGAAGATCGCCGCGAGCATTTCGTCTCCACCACCCAGGAGCGCGACCAGTTCTGGGACATGGAGATCGCCACCGACAATGACGGGCGCATTCTGGGTCTGCGCGGACTGCTGATTCACGAACACGGCGCCTATACGGCGCGCGGGGTGAATGTGCCCTATGGATCGGGCGCGGCGATCACCCTGCCCTATGTGGTGCCGAGCTATCACCTCGACATCAAGCTCGCCCTCACCAACAAGGTCTCCGTGACGCCCATTCGTGGCGCAGGCCAGCCGCAGGCGGTTTTCGTCATGGAGCGTCTGCTCGATCGCGTCGCCGAAAAGCTGGGGCTTGACCGGGTCGAGGTGCGCCGACGCAATCTCGTGCAGCCCGAGCAGATGCCCTATCGCACGCAATTGCAGACGCGCGGCGGCATGCAGGTGGTGCTCGACAGCGGCGATTATCCCGCCTGCCTCGAGGCGGCGCTGGAAAAGGCGGATTGGCAGGGCTTCGCCCAGCGGCGCGAGAAGGCGCTCGCGGAGGGCCGGTATCTCGGCATCGGCCTCGCCAATTATGTGGAGGGCACGGGGCGCGGTCCCTTCGAGCCCGTGAGCGTGCGCATCGCCGAAAATGGCCGCATCCATGTGGCCAGCGGCGCTGCGGCCATGGGTCAGAGCACCAAGACCATGCTCGCTCAGGTCGTCGCCGAGCAGCTGGGCTGCGACATGAGCAATATCTCCGTCATCACCGGCGACACGGCGGCCATCGAGCTGGGCATGGGCGGCTTCAACAGCCGTCAGGCCGTGATGGCGGGCTCCTCGGCCCATGCGGCGGCGCTGAAGGTGCGCGAGAAGGCGCTGCATGTGGCGAGCCACATGCTGGATGTGGGCGTGCAGGCGCTGGAGATCGAGGGCCGCTCCATTCGCATGAAGGGCGAGGGCGGCAAGAGCATCGCGCT
>CAMDOY010000036.1 GCA_945903655.1 Rhizobium sp. Q54
CACTCTGTTGTCGATCTTCAGGCTGCCATCAACCGCTTCGTCGCCGAGCAAAATGAAAACCCAAAACCCTTCCGCTGGACCGCAGATCCCGATAAGATCATCGCCGCTGTCAAAAGAGGGCACCAAGTGTTAGATTCTGTCCACTAGCCTCTTCAATTGCCACCTTAATCACATCCAGCTGCTCAGAAACCTCGTCCTCTTTGTCTATTTCAGCTACCTTGAGCACTGTCAGTGTCCCAATTACATAAGACAGGTTTGCTAAGCTCTCTCCAGAATACCTTTTAAATAATTTCATTTCTTACTCCTGTTTCTAAAAAACCCCGTTATTACAAGCGTAATATTTATGCAAACTCCGATTTCAACCTCCAAAATGAAGGGAAAAAAGGTTCTCAAATTATGCCCTTCAGAACAATGGGATAATACAATGCAAACACATCCCCGCATACTTGGTTCATTGTCGAACGAGGATGAGAATGAACTGCTCGTTTTTTCGACGTTTCATCCCCCTCTTAATCTGGTCAATTTGCTCTGAAACATCCCTAGAATCTTCAATTTCGACAATTTCATCCACCGTCTGGGAGCCAATGAACTGGCTAAGGTTACGGAAAGGCTTGCCTTTAAATCGTGTCAATATTTTCATTTATTTTCTCCCAAATAAAAAAGCATCCAGTATGACGCTTGTACTATATATATAAACGTAAGTTTCGACCATTTTTGACCAATTAAAGTTGCCTTTACCTACACGATAGTATAAAGTAAACTGATTGAATGTATCAGAAATTATCTTGCTACAAGACTGCTATTTTTCACTCTAACTGCAGCGTCATTGTTTCAATTTTTTTGGTCTAATCTGACCATTCAATATTGTTTCATACTCAATTCATTATGGAGAAATTTGTGAGAGAAAATGCACGTTCAAAATCAACGGAAATCCTATTCATTGACGCAATTGCTGGTTCTGGAAAAACAGAGACTGCAATCAAACACATGATTGAAAGGGAGCAGTATGGAGAGAAGTTCATCCTGATCCAGCCAACCAAACTCTTGATTGAAAAGACGGCAGAACGGATCATTTCCTCTGGGTACAGGGGCAGCCTGAAAACTATCATCAGCCAAGATGGGGCTGAGACAGTTACAAAACAGATTCATGACTTCCTGTCTTATCCAGGAAATGATGGAATTCTGATCGTCACGTTTGATGGATGGTCTCGAATTCATAGGAGAAAGTTACCCGATTGGACCCTCATCGTTGACGAATGCCCCACCATCTTCAAGATCACCAATCTGAAAGCAAAATCTGTCGTACCTAAACTGCTGGATCACTTGGAGGTGACGCAACTTTATGACAGAAGTTACTACGTAGTTAAGGTCAAAGAGGGATCAAGAGAGGGATTGAATGATCTCGTCAAGCTAGCAAAGTCAGACAAGGCGCTAGCACTGCTTTTGGAACCAACACGCCATATTCTCTCAAGGATGAGGACTTATGTATCTAAGTTAGCATGGGATAGCTATATGCAAGGGAAAGTTGACGCTATGACTTTCTATCATGTCACTACCTCAGGTCTTTTCAGGGGCTTCAAGTCTGTCACAATCATCTCTGCGAACTTTCAGTCTTGTGAGTATCCAAAAACCAGCAGAAATCCATTTCACATGAATCCTGGACATATGAGAATTGATTTTTCTCACAAAGTGATGTATTATTTTAGAGAATTAGAGGCTGGAGAACACTGATTTGGAAATTGGATATGCTCGTACCTCCACCACAGAACAGGTCGCAGGATTGGATGCCCAGAAGAAGGAGTTAGAAGCTGCAGGATGCTCTGAAGTCTTTTTTGAACAGGTTTCCTCAGTCCAAAAAAGAAACGAGCTAGACAAGCTTCTACGCTTCATACGCAAAGGTGATGCTCTAGTAGTCTGTAAGCTTGACCGCCTCGCAAGATCAATTCCTGATCTGGTCAAGATTGTTGAGACACTGGAATCCAAGGAAGCCACCTTGTGCATCCTGGATATGCAATTGGACACATCCAGCCCAACGGGAAAACTGCTTCTCAATCTCGTGGGTTCTATTGCTCAGTTTGAGCGGGAGATTATGCTGCAACGTCAACGTGAAGGAATTTCGGTTGCCAAAGCTGAGGGCAGATACAAAGGAAGAAAACCCACTGCTCGTTCAAAATCTGATCAAGTTTTTGACCTTCATGAACGTGGTGTTCCAGCAGCAGAAATCGCTGATCAATTGAAGATAAGCAGAGCAAGTACGTATCGCATCCTTGCTGCAAAAAGAGCAATTCAGGACGGATCAAAAACCGTTCAATCCTGATACCCAGAATGCATAACAATGAACCTCGTATTGAGGCATTTGGAGTTCAGTTACTTTTTTTATTTAAGTTGGAATTACAGGAGGTTGGGTGAAAGTGATGAGAGGGCTCTAGGTCTTTCCTGGGCACCAAAATTTCCGCAAAGTTCGATTTGAAGGCGGCGACGATTTCGCGCCTTGCGCCAGGGGCGTCTCAGACGCCCCATTTGGTTCCCCCCTCCCCCCAATCCATTCCGCCCACCGCTCGTAAACCGCCATGTACACGAACATGGAGGGAACGCGCATGGCTATCGATAATGGAAACGTTTTGGCGAGCGAGGGGCTGAGCTTGCCCCTTCTGAAGGTTCTGGCGGAAAACAGTTTCGACTCGATCCTAATCACCGACAACACCAAAGAGGGCAAGATCGTCTACGCCAACAAGGCGTTCAAGAAGTTGACGGGCCATGATCCCGCCGAAGTCCTGGGCAAGACGCCCCGCATTCTGCAGGGCGCAGGCACCGACCCCAAAGTGACCGAGCGCCTCCGGGACGCCCTGAAAACCGGCGGCAAGTTCGAAGGCAGGGCGATCAACTACAAGAAGGATGGCACCCCCTTCATCATGTATTGGCGTGTTCTGCCGATCAAGGTTGGCCGCAATATCGAGGCCTGGATCGCCATTCAGCGCGAAGGCGCCTCGATCTGAAGACCCCCCGGGCGGCCGGTCGACGGCCGCCTCGGACTCCGGGCTAGACCTGTTGAAAGCGGGGGCAACTTTCGCGGCGCCCTTGCGTCGGGGGCGTGGCCTCTGTGGATTTTTATGTAATAATCGTTTCGCGATTCCTTTTCGCTCGTGGGGGGATTTTCATGAAACGCTTCCTCTTCGCCGCCGCCCTCTCGCTGGCGAGCCTCGCCATCCCCGGCGCTCCGGCCCAGGCCATGCCGCGCGATCCCCTGACCGGGCTCGTCACCTCCCCCGTCGAGGACGCGCAATATTACGTCCATGGCGGGCGTCGCTATTGTTTCTATCCCGATGGCTGGCGCGGGCCGGGCTACTACTGGTGCGGCTACGCCTGGCGGCGCGGCTTTGGCTGGGGCGGTCCCTTGGGCTGGCGCGGCTGGGGCGGCTACGCCTATCGGCCGCCACGGGTCTACGCCCCGCCTCGCGCCTATCGCCGGGTTTATCGCGCCGCTCCCCATCGCCACCGCCGCTGATGCGCCGCACCGGCCTTGCCCTGACCCGCCCCGCCCGCTAGAGGGGGCGGGTTCCTTACCTGCGGGGCCGCATGACCATTCGTTTGCACAAGGGCGATCTGCCGGATCTCTCGCATTACACCACAAGCGTCGCCATCGACACCGAGACGCTGGGGCTCAATCTCAAGCGTGACCGGCTCTGCGTCGTGCAGCTGTCGCCTGGCGACGGCACGGCGGATGTGGTGCAGATCGCCAAGGGCCAGACCAGCGCGCCCAATCTGGAGCGCCTGCTGAGCGACCCCCAGGTGACCAAGATCTTCCACTTCGGCCGTTTCGACATCGCCCAGCTCGGCAACGCCTTTGGCGTGGCGATCGGCCCGGTCTATTGTACCAAGATCGCCTCCAAGCTCTGCCGCACCTATACGGACCGGCACGGCCTGAAGGATCTCGTGCGCGAGCTGCTGGGGGTGGATCTCTCCAAGCAGCAGCAATCCTCGGACTGGGCGGCGGAGACCCTCAGCGACGCCCAGCTCGCCTATGCCGCCTCTGACGTTTTGTATCTGCATGGACTGCGTGACAAGCTGAACATGATGCTCACCCGCGAGGGTCGCATGGACATCGCGGAAGCTTGTTTCCGTTTTCTGCCCGAACGCGCCAGGCTCGACTTGCTGGGCTGGAACGATCAGGACATATTCTCCCATGAATGAGAATGGTTTCGCTCTGGCCACGATATAGCCACGGCGACCCCTCATGAGAGGCGCGCGGCCTCAGGGGCCGCTGAGGACGAGATGGCTGATTCTCTGCAAGCTGCCGCCAGAAACCGCCAGGCCGACACCGGCCGGGACCGGTCGGCTGCTTTCCGCGCCGCCACGGTCCATTCCAGACGCGTCCGCCGCCTGCGCAGCCTGATCATCGCGGGCTGCGCGCTGGCGGGCGTCGGCCTGCTCGTGCGGGCCTTCTATGACCCCTTTTCAAATCTGCCGGGCAATATGTCCCTGGCCAACGCCACGCTCAATGGCACGCGGGTGACCATGGAGCAGCCCAAACTCAATGGCTATCGGCGCGATGGACGTCCCTATAATGTGCGGGCGTCCTCGGGGGTTCAGGATATCCGCCAGCCCAACATCATCGAATTGAGCGATATGGAGGCGCGGTTCGAGACGACCTCCCGTTCGGTGGTGCGCGTGGCCGCGCGTCGCGGAGTCTATGACAGCGGCAAGGACTCCCTCCATATGATGGACGACATCCGGGTGGTGAACGCGCAGAGCTTTGACATCCGCATGTCCGATGCGGATGTGGACTTCAAGAATGGCAATATCACCTCGCGCGAGCCCGTCTCCGTGGTGATGGCCAGCGCCACGATCTCCGCCAAGGCGCTGACCGTGATCGATAGCGGCGAGCGCATCGTCTTTGAAGGCGATGTGCGCAGCCTGTTCCACCCATCCGCAGACGGCGAACCCGCCGGGGAGACCAAGCCGTGAACCCATTCCGATTTCTCCTCGCCCTCGGCCTGCTGGCCCTGGCCACGACGCCGACCCTGGCCCAGAAAGCGCCCGCCCCGGTGGTCCTGCCGGGCGGGGACTCCAAGGCGCCCGTGAGCATTGATGCGGCGAAGCTTGAATATTTCGACAAGGAGCAAAAGCTCGTCTATTCCGGCGGCGTCGTCGCCAAACAGGGCGACGCCACCCTGCGTTCGACCAACCTGGTCATTTTCCTCGCCACCAGCGTCCTGCAGGGGACGAGCGCCGCCTCCAGCAGCAACGGCGAGAGCCAGATCAGACGCATGGAGGCCGCAGGCCCCGTCACCATCCTTTCCAAGGATCAGATCGGGACCGGCGACCGGGCGACCTACAACCGGGAGGACAACAAGTTCCTCCTGCTTGGCAATGTGACGTTGTCCCAGGGCGGCAACATCATCAAGGGCAAGCCGGAGTCCCGTCTCGTCTATGACCTCACCACGAGCCAGGCGGTGATCGAAGGCGGCGTCAACTCCCTCATGACCCCCGGCAGCGGCGAGGATCCCTCGGCAAAGCCCCGGCAAGCGTCGCCCGCGCCTGCGCGCCCGGCCAGGACCCCATGAAAACCGCCGATTCAAGCCAGTTGCCTTCACGCTGCGCCCGCGCTAGCGATGCTGATCACACCGCCACGGGATCAAGCCTTTGAGCCTCAAATCCGCCCGTCCCCCCCGGGCCGCCCTCTCGGCGGAGGGCGGCTCCTTGCGCCTTGGGGCGCGCATCAGGGGGCTTCTGGGCGGCGGCGCCAACGGCTCCGACCCCCTCGCCGAGGCGGTGGAGGCGCCGTCTGCGGACGCCGAAAGGTCGCCCGAACTCGATGCGGACGGCGCCCTGGGCGTCTTCAACCTCGGCAAGAGCTATGGCGGGCGTCAGGTGGTCAAGGATGTGAGCCTCGTCGTGCGGCGCGGGGAGGCGGTCGGGCTGCTCGGACCCAATGGCGCCGGCAAGACCACGGTCTTCTACATGATCACGGGCCTCGTGCGCCCCGACAAGGGCGGCATCCTGCTCGACGGGCATGAGGTGACCCAGTTGCCAATGTATCGACGGGCGCGGCTGGGCATTGGCTATCTGCCGCAGGAAGCTTCGATTTTTCGGGGCTTGAGCGTCGAAGACAATATCCTGGCCGTGCTGGAGGTCAGCGAACCCGACAAGGAGCGGCGCCGCGAGGAGCTGGAATCGCTCCTGGAGGAATTCGACATCAAGCGCCTGCGCAAGGCCCCCTCCATCGCCCTGTCCGGCGGCGAGCGGCGGCGCTGCGAAATCGCCCGCGCCCTTGCCGGGCATCCCTCCTTCATGCTGCTGGACGAGCCCTTCGCGGGCATCGACCCCATCGCCGTGGGGGATATTCAGGATCTGGTGCATCATCTCAAGCAGCGCGGCATCGGGGTGCTCATCACCGACCATAATGTGCGCGAAACCCTCGGCCTCATCGACCGCGCCTATATCATCCATTCCGGCCATGTGCTGACGGAGGGGCTGCCCGAGGAGATCGTCGAGAACCCGGACGTGCGGCGCTACTATCTGGGCGAAAGCTTCCGCATTTGAGCGGGCGAAAATGCCTCAATTGCCCGAATTTTCAACAGGAATTCAATGGGGCGCCGTATAGCAATTTCCCTCGGGCTAGGCTATGCAAAAAGCGAGCCGACTCTTGCCGCGCTGAAGGCGGCGCCTGGGTGTATGTGTAATGGCGATTTCGACACGCTTGGTGATGCGCCAGGGCCAGTCCCTGGTCATGACGCCGCAGCTTCTGCAGGCGATCAAGCTTCTTCAATTGTCGAACCTGGAGCTCTCGACCTTCGTGGAGGAGGAACTCGAGCGCAATCCCTTGCTCGAGCGCGCGGACGATCAGCCCGACCACCTCGAACATACCGCCAGCCGGGAAGCTGACGGGGACTTCGGCGGGGATGGCGAGGGGGACTTCGGCGGCGACAACGGCATTGGCGAGGCCAGCGAAGGCGGCGAGAGTTTCGAGACCCGCGACGGCGACTGGGCCTCCGAAGAATTCGCGACGGATGCGGGCGCGCTGGCCTCAAGCCTTGGCACGGAAATCGAGAACACCTTTGACGGCGACCGCGCGGGTCCGGCGGCCGAGGGCGGCGGCGAGGCTTCCTTCTCGTCCGATGGGCTGTCCGCGACGTCCTGGACCGGTTCGCCAAGCGGCGGCGAGGACGGCGAGGGCAACAGCCTCGAATCCTATGTGGCCGCCAGCATCAGCCTGCGCGACCATCTGGCCGAACAACTGGCGCTGGCCATCACCGACCCCATGGACCGATTGATCGGCCATTCCATCATCGATTCGGTCGAGGACAGCGGCTATCTCAGCACGCCGCTCGAAGACATCGCAGACCGGCTGGGGACCTCCCTTGAGCGCACCGAGTCGGTCTTGCGGATCGTGCAGACCTTCGACCCCAGCGGCGTGGCGGCGCGCGATCTGGCGGAATGTCTGGCGATCCAATTGCGCGAACAGGATCGTTTCGATCCCGCCATGCAGGCGCTGGTCGCCCATCTGCCGCTGCTGGCCAAACGCGAATTTCCCACCCTTCGCAAGCTGTGCGGCGTGGATGACGAAGATCTCGCCGACATGGTGGCCGAGATCCGCCGCCTCGACCCCAAGCCCGGCCGCTCCTTTGGCGGCTCGGCCATTCAGCCGGTCATTCCCGATGTGACGGTGCGCCGGGGCAGCGATGGCTCATGGCTGGTGGAGCTGAATGCGGAGGGCCTGCCGCGCGTGCTGGTCAACCACTCCTATGCGACGCGCGTCGTCTCGGGCGCCGCCAGCGCCGCCGACAAGACCTTCATCACGGGCTGCCTGCAAAACGCCAATTGGCTGACCAAGAGCCTGGAGCAGCGGGCCCGCACCATCCTCAAGGTGGCGAGCGAAATCGTGCGCCATCAGGACGCCTTCTTCGCCAAGGGCGTGGAGCATCTGCGCCCGCTCAATCTGAAGACCATCGCCGACGCCATCGCCATGCATGAGTCGACCGTGTCGCGCGTCACCTCCAACAAATACATGTCGACGCCGCGCGGCCTGTTCGAACTGAAATATTTCTTCACGGCCTCGATCCCCTCAGGGGCTGGCGGCGAGGCCCATTCGGCCGAGGCCGTGCGGTTCCGCATCAAGCAGTTGATCGATGCGGAAGCGCCCGAAGCCGTGCTCTCCGATGACGCCATCGTCTTGCGTCTGAAGGAAGCCAATGTGGACATTGCGCGCCGCACGGTGGCCAAATATCGCGAGAGCCTGCGCATCCCCTCCTCGGTCGAGCGGCGGCGGGAAAAGCTTGCGATGTTGCAGCGCTGAAAGTGCGCTGCAGCGTAATTTTTCGTGCCTTTAATGTTTATTGACATCCCCCGGAGCGCAACCTAACCCTTAAGCGTCGAAGATGTCGCCACCGGCGAGAATCGAACGCAGGGGATGGCGACCCAACTGGACGGGGTGGCCCATGCTGCGCGTATCCGGCAAGAACTTCAACATCGGCGCCGCCATGCGCGAACATGTGTCGTCCCGCATCGAAGCGGCGACCCAAAGGTACTTTGGCGGCGGCCTCAATGGTCATGTCATCATCGATCACGAGGGTTCCGGCTATCGCGCCGATTGCACCCTGCACCTCTCCTCGGGGGTGAGCCTGCATGCGGAGGGACGCGCCCAGGAGGCATACGCCAGCTTCGATCAGGCCGCAGATCGGCTGGAGCGGCGCCTGAGTCGCCACAAGCAACGGGTGCGGCAAAATCATGCCAGCAGCGCGCCGCCTCCCCAGCCGCGCGAGGCGGCGATCGACGAGACCATTCGCGACGTGATCCTCGAAGCCCCTGCCCAGGAGGAGCCGGACGACGGGGTTTTCAACCCGATCGTCATCGCCGAGCGGAGCCGAAGCCTCAAGGAAATGCCCGTCTCCGAGGCTGTGTTGGAGCTTGACTTCACGGGCGCCCCGGTTCTTGTGTTCCGACACGCGGCCAGCGGGCGGGTGAACATTCTCTACCGCCGGGCCGACGGCAACATTGGCTGGCTGGATCCCAACGTCCCGCCAGCCTCTTAGGAACTGGAGGACGCCCTCGTGCATTTGTCCGCGCCGCAACTTTGTTTCGGCACGGTCTTTGCCACGCCGGTTGCGTCACAGGGATAGGTCAGCATGCCTTTGTCAGATTTGATCACGCCGGAAGCGGTCATCCCGACGCTCCGGGCCAGCTCCAAGAAGCAGGCGCTGCAGGAACTCGCCGAGCGCGCCAGCGCCATCTGCGGGCTGCCCGCGCGTGAGATCTATGATGTGGTGCTGCAACGCGAGCGTCTGGGCTCCACGGGAGTGGGCAACGGCATCGCCATTCCCCATGGCAAGATCGCCCGGGTGAAGCAGATCTTCGGCGTTTTCGCGCGGCTGGAGCGGCCCATCGACTTCGAGGCCCAGGACAGCGCTCCCGTGGACCTGATCTTCCTGCTGATCGCCCCGGAATCGGCGGGCGCGGACCATCTGAAGGCCCTCTCGCGCATCGCCCGCTCCCTGCGCGACCCCGCCTTCACGGCGAGGCTGCGCGCCAGCAAGGACCCCTCGGCGCTCTATCTGATGCTGACGCAGGCGCCTGCGTCCTACGCTGCGTGAAACCGCCCAGCCTGACCTACCGCCAGCGCCGCCCTTCATAATCAATGGCGTAGGCCTGCGGATGGGCGGCGATGTCCGCCATGCCCGCCAGCACTGTGTCGCGCGCCACCAGCACCCGCACAGGAATGCGGCGAACCAGCCATTCGTAAGGCGCCTTGCGCTCGAAAGAGGCGCGGAAGTCATCCGCGTCCAGCAGCGGCACGATTCGTGGCAGGATGCCGCCCGCCAGGGTGATCCCGCCCGTTGACAGGAAAGTGATCGCCATATCCCCAACAAATCGCGCCACCAGACGCCAGAAAGCGTGGATGGTCGCAGCCTTCTCCCCGGTGGGATCGGCCAGCGCCAGATCCACGATCTCGACCCCATCAAGTTCCGGCCGCCCATGGCCCAGCGCCGCAAGCCGTGCCCGGTGCAGACGTCGCAGGCCCGGCCCGGAGATCAGCGCCTCAGGCGTGATGCGTCCCAGCACGGGCTCCACATGGGGCCAGAAGGCGCGCTCCTCGTCGGTGACGGGGGCGAAATCCAGATGGCCGGATTCGCTGGCGATGGCCCGCCACTTTCCCTCCGCCTTGATCAGCGCCGCCGTGCCCAGCCCCGTGCCCGGACCATTCACCAGCAGCGGCCCGCCATCCCCCTCGCGCGGCGCGCCGATGGGCACGGTCCATTCCTCCCGCAGGCTTGGCAAGGAGAGCGCCTGCGCCTCGAAATCATTGAACATGAGCCCCTGTTCCAGCCCCAGCGCCGCCGCGACCTGCGGCCCCTCGATCAGCCAGGCCGCATTGGTGAGCTGGATGCGGCGCCCCTCGTTCGGCCCCGCCGCGCAGAGCAGCAGGGAGCGCGGACGCAGCGCCGATCCCGCCAGCGCCGCCTCCACCGCCTGCGCCAGCCCGGCATGGTCGGCGGTCTTTTGCGCGGGCAGGGCGCGCGGGGGCGCGCCGGGCGTCTTCACCAGCGAGAGCCGCACATTGGTGCCGCCCACATCGCAAACCAGAAGGGGAAAGGGGAAATCCACGCGCGTCTCCGTCAACAAGGGTGAACCCGGTCGCCCGCCACAGGTTCGCACAAACCGGGCGCTTCCTGATATAAAGAATTCCTTATATGCTGTTGCGGGCGACGACGACCCCTGTTATAGAGCCTCACCTTTCAAAGGATGGACCTCCCATGACCGCCAACGCCCATGATTACGCCGTCGCCGATATGAATCTTGCTGTCTGGGGCCGCAAGGAACTGGATATCGCCGAAACCGAAATGCCCGGCCTCATGGCCACGCGCGCCGAATATGGCCCGTCGCAGCCGCTCAAGGGCGCCCGCATCGCCGGTTCGCTCCACATGACTATCCAGACCGGCGTGCTCATCGAGACGCTGACGGCTCTGGGCGCCGATGTGCGCTGGGCCTCCTGCAACATCTATTCGACCCAGGACCACGCCGCCGCCGCCATCGCGGCCGCTGGCACCCCGGTCTTCGCCATCAAGGGCGAGAGCCTGGTGGACTATTGGGACTATACCCACCGCATCTTCGAGTGGGCTGACGGCGGCACGCCCAACATGATCCTCGATGACGGCGGCGACGCCACCATGCTTATCCATCTGGGCATGCGCGCCGAGAAGGGCGACGTCGCCTTCCTTGAAAAGGCCGGCAATGAAGAAGAAGAAGTGCTCTTCGCCGCCATCAAGAGCCGCCTGAAGACCCATCCGGGCTGGTACACGCGCAATGGTGAGGCCATCAAGGGCGTCTCCGAAGAGACCACCACCGGCGTGCACCGTCTCTATAACATGGAGAAGGACGGCACCCTCCTGTGGCCCGCCATCAACGTGAACGACTCCGTCACCAAGTCGAAGTTCGATAACCTCTACGGCTGCAAGGAGTCCCTCGTGGACGGCATCCGTCGCGGCACGGACGTCATGATGGCCGGCAAGGTCGCCATGGTCGCGGGCTTCGGCGATGTGGGCAAGGGCTCGGCGGCTTCCCTGCGCAACGCCGGTTGCCGCGTGCTGGTGTCGGAAATCGACCCGATCTGCGCCCTGCAGGCGGCGATGGAAGGCTATGAAGTCGTGACCATGGATGAGGCTGCCCCGCGCGCCGACATCTTCGTGACCGCGACCGGCAATGTGGACGTCATCACCGTCGATCACATGCGCGCCATGAAGGACCGCGCCATCGTCTGCAACATCGGCCACTTCGACTCGGAGATCCAGGTCGCGGGCCTGCGCAACTTCAAATGGTCGAACATCAAGCCGCAGGTGGACGAGATCGAGTTCCCCAATGGCAAGCGCATGATCCTTCTGTCCGAAGGCCGCCTGGTGAACCTGGGCAACGGCACCGGCCATCCCTCTTTCGTGATGTCCGCCTCCTTCACCAACCAGACCCTCGCCCAGATCGAGCTCTGGACGAAGCAGGGCCACTACCAGAAGAAGGTCTACACCCTGCCCAAGCACCTCGATGAGAAGGTCGCCATGCTGCATCTGGAGAAGATCGGCGTGAAGCTCACCAAGCTCACCGAGCAGCAGGCCACCTACCTCGGTCTGCCCCAGCAGGGCCCTTACAAGCCCGAGACCTACCGCTACTGATCGGGCGCGCCTGACGCCCCGACCGCCTGATGGCTCCGAAATCGCCTCCGCGTTTGCGCGCGGAGGCGATTTCATTTGATTAACCACTTCCTCAAGGAGTCCCGCTACGAGTAAAGTGCAGTGATTCGCGGGCTGGATTGATCGCGGCGGGGCTTTCGAGCCGGCGATTTGGAATTGGGGACAAGGCACGATGGGACGAACGGGGCGGTCAGGGGACACATCGCGCCTCGTCGCGACATGGCCCGCCGCGTCGAGGCTGGCCCTGCCGGTCGCGCGGTTCGCGTCCCTGCCACTGATGGCGGGCGTCGCCGCCTCAAGCGCCATGGCCCAGAGCGTGGATCCCGTGCGGCAAGCCGCCGAATCCCGGCCCCTCATCGGTCTGTTTTTCCTGATCGCCCTGGCGGGCGTGGCCACCGCCACGACCCTCGTTCATCTGGCGAGCCGCAAATCATGGCGCAAACGCGAGGCCATGCTGACGCAAGAGCTCACCGCCGCCCGCACCGACCTGCACCGCGCCAATGTGTTTCTGGCCGCAGAAAAGCAGATCCTCATCGCCTGGGGCGGCGCCGACGAGGAAGCGGACATTGCGGGCGATGTGTCCCTGATCAGCGAGATTTTCACCCCGCGCCAGGTTCTCGCCTTCGGATCATGGCTCACCCCTGAGGGGGCGCAGGCCCTTGAGCAGGGGGTGGAGCGTCTGCGCAGCCGGGGCGGCGGCTTCCGCTTGCCCCTCACCAGCCTCACCGGGCGCCATTTCGAAGCCGAGGGCCTCGCCGTGGGCGGACGGGCCGTCCTGCGCATCCGCGACGTCTCCGGCGACCGGCTCGAACTGACGCAGCTGCGCGAGAGCGACAAGGGCGCGAGGGCCGAACTGGAGACCCTGCGCAACCTGCTGGACGCCTTGCCCAGCCCGGTCTGGACCCGCGACGCCGAGGGCTATCTGACCTGGGCCAACGCCGCCTATGCCCGGGCCGTGGAGGCCGCCAACGGCGAGGATGCGGTGGCCCGCAGGATTGAACTTCTCGACAGCGACGACCGGGCGGCGGCGGCTTCCACCCGCGCCAGCGAACGCCTGTGGCGCGGACGCGTCCATGCGGTGGTGGCGGGACGGCGCAATCTCATGGATGTGCTGGATCTCGCCTGCGCGGGCGGATCGGCGGGACAGGCGACCGACCTTTCGGAGCTTGAGGGCGTGCGCGCCGACCTCTCGCGCCAGATGGACGCCCATACCCGCACCCTCGACCAGCTCTCGACCGCCGTGGCGATCTTCGACCGGGGCAAGCGCCTCGCCTTCCACAACGCGGCCTATCGGCATCTGTGGGACCTCGATCAGGCCTTCCTCGACCAGAACCCCACGGATTCCGAAATCCTCGACCGCCTGCGCGCCGAGCGCCGCCTGCCCGAGCAGGCCGATTTCCGCGCCTGGAAGGCGGAGATGCTGGGCGCCTATCAGTCCCTCGAGACCATCGAGCAGGTCTGGTATCTGCCGGACAGCCGGACCCTGCGCGCGGTCATCAACCCCAATCCGCAGGGCGGCGTCACCTATCTCTTCGACGACGTGACCGAGCGGTTCCATCTGGAGTCCCGCTACAATTCGCTCATGCGCGTGCAGAGCGAGACCCTGGACTCCCTGCGCGAGGGCGTGGCGGTCTTTGGCAGCGATGGGCGCCTGAAGCTGCACAACCCCGCCTTCCAGAAGCTATGGACCCTGCCCGCAGGGTCGCTGGCCGACCAGCCCCATATCGACGAGATCGCCAGCGCCTGCATCAAGGCCTTCGGCGCGGGCGCGGACTGGGAGAATCTGCGCGGGCTCGTGGCGGGCCTGCATGATGAACGCACGGGCTTCCAGCAACGCATGCAACGGCTGGATGGCGGCGCCATCGATTGCGCCGCAGCGCCCCTGCCCGATGGGGCGACCCTGCTCACCTTCTCGGATGTGAGCGCCGCCGTGAACATCCAGAGGGCGCTCACCGAGCGCAACACGGCGCTGGTGGAGGCGGAGAAGATCCGCAACGATTTCGTCCACCACGTCTCCTACGAGCTGCGCTCGCCCCTCACCAACATCATCGGCTTCAGCCAGTTGCTGAGCGATGGCACGGTCGGCCAGCTGAACCAGAAGCAGCTGGAATACAGCGGCTACATCATGAAGTCGTCGGGGGCGCTGCTCGCCATCATCAACGACATTCTCGATCTCGCCTCCATCGACACGGACGCCCTGGAGCTGGACCTGAGCGAGGTCGATATCCGCCGCACCATCGAGGCCGCCGCCCAGGGCCTGCAGGACCGGCTTTCGGAATCCTCCATCCATCTGCAGATCGTGGCCATGGACAATGTGGGAACCTTCCGCGCCGACGCGAAGCGCCTGCGTCAGGTGCTGTTCAACCTGCTCTCCAACGCCATCGGCTTCTCCACCCCCGGCCAGACCGTCACCCTGGCGGCCATGCGGCGTGGCGAGGCCATCGTGTTCAAGGTCACCGATCAGGGACGCGGCATCCCCGCCGAAGTGCTCAGTCAGGTCTTCGACCGCTTCCGCACCCACACCATCGGCTCGCGCCATAAGGGCGTCGGGCTCGGCCTGTCCATCGTGCGGGCCTTCGTTGAACTGCACGGCGGCGAGGTCCAGATTCAGTCTGCGCCAGGCGAGGGCACCACGGTCACCTGCATTTTCCCGGAAACGGGAATCGCGCGAAATCGTTCAGCCGAAGTAGCGTGACGGGGAGCGACCATGCAGCCTGCAACAGATCAAGAGACCATCTGGCGGATTGATCTGTCCGATGAAACCGCCACGCTGGATCTGGCGCAGCGCATCCTGCCGCTGGTGGGCGCCAATGATCTCATCACCCTCTCGGGCGATCTGGGCGCGGGCAAGACGACCTTCGCCCGGGCGCTCATCCGCCTGCTGACAGGGGATGGGCAGCTTGAGGTTCCCAGCCCCACCTTCACCCTGATGCAGGTCTACCAGACCCCCGCCTTTCCCGTGGTGCACGCCGATCTCTATCGCATCAACGACCCCTCGGAACTGGCGGAGCTTGGCTGGGACGAGGCGGCCGACGGCGCCCTGCTGATCGTGGAATGGGCGGAAAAGGCCGGCGACCTGCCCGCCAACCGGCTTGACATCAGCCTGGCCCTGGCGCGAGGACGCGACCCCAACCAGCGCGTCGCCACCATCACCGGTTACGGCGCCTTCGCCGTCCGCGTGGCCCGGGCGCGCGACATCCAGGCTCTGCTGGACGGCTCGGGCTGGGGCGAGGCGCAGCGCGCCTTCATGCTCGGCGACGCCTCCGTGCGGGCCTATGAGCGCCTGACCAAGCCTGATGGGACCAAAGCCATCCTCATGATCTCGCCGCCGCGTCCCGATGGGCCGCCGGTGCGGGGCGGCAAACCCTATTCGGCCATCGCCCGGCTGGCGGAGGACATCCGCCCCTTCATCGCCGTCGATCACGCCCTGCGGGATCAGGGTCTGTCGGCCCCTGAAATCCTGGCCTGCGACATGGAGGCGGGGCTGGCGGTGCTGGAAGATTTCGGCGCGGAGCCTGTGGTTGACGCCCATGGCCCCATTCCCGACCGCTATGCGGAGGCGACCGCCGTGCTCGCCTATCTGCATGGACGCGATCTGCCGATCCATCTGCCCCTGACCGAAGACAAGGCCTACAAGCTGCCGGTCTATGACATCGACGCGCTGCTCATCGAGGTCGAGCTGATCCTGGAATGGTATGCGCCCCATGTGGCGCGCACGCCGCTCAGCTCCAGCGCGCGGGCGGCCTTCATCAATCTGTGGCGGCCCCTGATCCAGCAGATCTGCGCCGCGCCGACCACCTGGGCGCTGCGCGATTACCATTCCCCCAATCTCATCTGGCTGCCCGAGCGGGAGGGTCTCCAGAAGGTCGGCATCATCGATTTTCAGGACTGCGTGCTTGGCCATCCCGCCTATGACCTCGTCTCGCTGTTGCAGGACGCCCGCGTCACCGTCTCCGACGATCTCGAATTGAAGCTGCTCTCCCATTATGCGCGCCTGCGCCGCGACGAGACGCCCGAGTTCAACATGATGGACTTCGCCCGGGCCTATGCGGTGCTTGGCGCCCAGCGGGCCACGAAGATCCTGGGCATTTTCGCCCGCCTCGACCGGCGCGACGGCAAGCCGCACTATCTCGCCCATCTGCCCCGGGTGGAGCGCTATCTGGCCAAGGATCTCGCCCATCCCGATCTCGCCCCCTTGCGGGCATGGTATGAGACCCATCTGCCGCGCGCGGTTTCCTCGCGCTCCTGATTCACGAATGAGAGACACATGAGCGTAGGATCATCGCCCACGAACGCCATGATCTTCGCCGCTGGCCTTGGCACGCGCATGCGGCCCATCACCGATGCGATCCCCAAGCCCCTCGTGAAAGTCCATGGCCGGCCGCTGGTCGATTATGTGCTGGACGCCTTCGCCGCTGCTGGCGTCCCCGACGCCGTGGTGAACGTGCATTATCTCGCCGACCAGATCGAGGCCCATCTGGCGAGCCGCACCGCGCCGCGCATCGCCCTGTCGGACGAGCGCGCCAAACTGCTCGATCAGGGCGGCGGCATTCGCAAGGCGCTGCCGCTGCTGGGCGAGGGCCCTTTCTTCGTAGCGAACACCGACGCCTTCTGGGTGGAGGGCCCCACCTCCAACCTGCGCCGCCTCGCGCAGGCCTGGGACCCCGCACGGATGGATGCGCTGCTGCTCGTCGCCTCCACCGCCACCAGCGTCGGCGTCGACTGGCCCGGCGATTTCCACATGGATCAGGAGGGGCGCCTGACGAAACGCGGGCAGAGCGAGGTCGCCGCCTTCGTCTATTCGGGCGTTGGCGTGCTGAAGAGCGAGCCCTTCGCCACGGATGAGCGCGAGGTCTTCCGCCTCTCGCCCTTCC
>CAMDOY010000037.1 GCA_945903655.1 Rhizobium sp. Q54
CGCGCATCAAGCCGCGCTACGCTACCCTCCGCAAGCCTCGATGCGCGCGGCGCCACAACTCACAAGGGCTCATGCAGCCCTTTTCTCTCAACCAGACTGGTACACTTTTACCCCGCCAGCTGGCACATTTTGTCTCCGCCATTGACACCGCCTCCTGCGCCTGCAGGCGCGTCGCCATCGCGGCTGCGCCACTCGTCAGAAACAACCTGCGGGAAAGCGACATGACGTCCTCCGGACCACATCATCATTTTCATTTGTGCGCAGGGTGTCATCGCTCCATGCGTCGCCACAGATTGGCTGCGCATGTCACAAAGGCCCCTCCCCCTCACCAAACCCATCGCAGATCACGACAGAGCCGCGCCTTGCGAGAAGCTCGCTGAGCTATTCTTGTTTATTCGGGAAACGTGCCATCCGGATGATCGGCTGTCAATGCGATCAGGCCCGCTGCGTACAGCCCATCGGCGGCGGCGCGAGTATAAAACAGATAACATGAACCCCGCGCCGAACTTCGACGCGGGGCAAAGCACAAGACTTACTGGGCGGCAACCGGGGCGCGGATGGCGTCGCGCACCCGAGGCATCACCTGATTGGCCATCAGCTCCATTGAGCGCTTGGTGAGCGCGGGGTCAACCCAGTCCATGCCGGCGTAAACAATTTCGCCGAAGTCGCCGACCTCGTCGCGCAGGGCGAGGATCTGATCGACGACGCTATTCACCGTGCCATAAATCACGAGGTCGCCTAACACCCGGTCCAGGGTCACGGAGCTGTCAGGCTCGTCCGGCTTCTCCTTGAAGATGGCGAGCCGCTTTGTTCGAAACATCTTGCGTACCATCTGGTCATAATAGGCGCGGTAGGGACTCTTGGGATCGTCAATCCCATAGCGGCGCGCGGTCTTTTCATCGTCGGCCACGAAAACCGTGCGCGCGATGCGCCAGTCCGAAGGATTGGCGACAAGCCCCGCCTCGTTGGCGCCCTCGACATATCGGCCCCAATGGGTCTTGACCCATTTCGTGAGCAGAAAATTGGCGGACAGCGGATGGAAATTGCGCCGCCCCATGGCGTAGGCGCTATTGGAATGAGGCGTCACGACGGTGCCCACGATCTCCGGACGGGGGGTCTGGTAGGGCTTTGCGAGATAGCCAATGCCCAGGCTGAGGTCGCCGGTCTTGCCGGTCGAGACCTTGAACTGATTGTCGGGAAGATCGATGTCATAGGGCGGATCGCGCCGCCAGATTTCCAGGATCACGTCGATGGCGTCCCGGTAAATCTTGTGCCGGTCTTTGTCGAGATTCTGCAGGGCTTCAGCGTCGGTCTGCAGGGCGCCGGCGCTGATACCAAGGATGAAACGCCCCTCCGTCAGATGATCCATCATAGCCGCGTGGGAGGCGATGAGGGTGGGATGCATCTGGGACAGATTGGAGGTTCCGGTCGCCAGCTTGATCGTCTTCGTGTCGGAGATCAGGCTGGCGAGGAAGATCATGCTGCTGGTGACGTTCTCCATCTTGTCGGCGAGATGCTCGCCCACGAAGGCGTCATAGAAGCCAAGGCGATCCGCCATGATGATGGTCTCGCGGTCTTCCTTGAGCGTTTGCGTCCAACTGCGCTCCATTGGATGCATGGGCATCGTGAAATAGCCAAGACGCATGCCGTCCCTCCCCAAGCCTTGATTTCCCGGCGGCAAACCCGCTTTCACGGGGAGTATAACCAAAACGGGGGGCGCGCTGAACTTCAAAAAATGGAAATGTACTTTTTCCAAAATCGCGGGATAACTTGTGTCGCCCCGCCCCTTCGCCATACTGTCTTCGAACCCGTACCCCATGCAGGTCAAGGGCATGAGAGGCGCCGCGTATGGACCGGTTTCAGGCCTTGCACATTTTCAGAACGGTGGTTGAGGAAGGCGGATTCACCGCTGGGGCGAACAAGCTCAACATTTCTACCTCCGCCGACACCAAGCATATCGCAGCGCTGGAGTCCCATCTGGGGACGCAATTGCTGACCCGCTCAACCCGCAGCGTCGCCGTGACCGACCATGGACAAACCTTCTACAAGGCCGCGGTGGCGGTCCTCGCCAATCTCGATAAGGCCGAGACCCGGGTGCGGGAGGCCAATTCCACGGCGCGCGGCCTGGTGCGCCTCGTCATTCCCTCCTCCTTCGGGCGGGTCACGCTCAAGCCGGAACTCCCAGCGTTTCTGGATGAAAACCCCGGCATCACCCTCGATGTGCATTTCAGCGACACACGGGTGGACATTATCAAGGAGGGCTTCGATCTCGCCGTGCGCTCGCGCGAGCAGGAGGATTCCCGGCTAATACAGCGCATCCTTCATCGCGGGCCGATGATCACCGTCGCTTCGCCCGCCTATCTGGCGAGGCATGGCGAGCCGCAGACACCCAAGGATCTGACGGGGCATCGCTGCATCACCGGCGTATTCGGCTCCGAATGGCGCTATCGCAATCGCGATGGCGGGGAGGAAGCCGTCAAGATCAACAGCGCTATCATCCTGCGTAGCGGCGATAATGTGCGGGAGGGTGCGGTGGCTGGGGTGGGCGTAGCCCAATCGACCTGGTGGTTCTTTCGCAAGGATCTGGCGGAAGGGCGGCTCGTGAGAATCCTCGCCCCCTTTGAGCGCGAGGCTGTCCCGGTCTCCGTGTTTTATCCCGCCAAGCGCAATCTGCCGCGCCGTGTGGCGAGGGTCATCGACTTCCTGCTGCGGATCAGCGCCGACCGACCGGAGCCCGCCCCCCGATAGGGAGACAGCCTAGCGTTGCGAACCCCTGATCGATCGCGGCTATGAAGGACGCGGGGTCATCGACCATCGGGAAATGACCGCAATCCTCGCAAACAAAGATCGGCGCTTTGGTCAGTGCTTTTTCCATGGCCGTCTGCGTCTGTATCGCCGGCCCCTTCGATCCGTAGATCACCATGGTGGGGGCCGTCAGGGTGGACAGATCCGCCATCACGTCATGCAGTCGCATGGCCCACATGGCGTTGAGGCAATTCTTCGGGCCGGCTTTGGCGCGATCAATGTTCCAGCGTTTGAGGAAGGCGGGCGTCGCCTTGCCCGCCCGCACACGCGGGCTCACGACCTCCATGTTTTGCGGCGTGTTGGTCCAAATCTTTTCCGTGCGCGCCCAGCCGTCGGCCCAGCCTTGATCCGTCCGGATGGGATATTCGACGACGAAGACCCGCTCCATGCGCGCAGAACGCCGCGCACCCAAGGCGATAACGATGGAGCCTCCCACGGAAGAACCAGCGACGCTGGCCTTCTGAATGCCGAGGGCGTCCATCACGGCGACCACTACGTCAGCGTAATCGTGTGCTTAAAAGAAACGCAAGGGATTGTCGCTGTCGCCCTGCCCCGGCATGTCCCAGGCGATGACACGGTAACGCCTGGCGAGCTCGTCGATCACAAATTCATACTCATAGGCCGATGCGCCATTGGAATGAGCAAGAATAAGCGCAGGTCCGTATCCTGCCTCAAGGTAGTGCAAGCGGCCCAGCCGCGTGTCAACAAAATGATCATGGGCGTGCATTGCAGTGATCCTCCCCGTAGCGGGGCGCTATTTCGGTGACACTTCAAGAAGATATTACGGAGTGCGATTGGGTTTGACCAGCCAAATTCAATATGGGTTTTGATAGTGAATTGAGGCCGGTTGAGCGCCGGAGCCCCGGAGCGCTTAGACTTGATCGCCTGTTGCATCTATGCAAGCATAACAAAAAAGCAAGATCGAAACTGGTTTATGTTGTTGGGGCGGGACAATCATGCGCGCTTTGTGTGCTATTTATGTGAGCTTCATTACCTGTTTTGTCAGTTTTCCCGCCTTGAGCGAAGTAGAGGGCCGCTATCCCTCAAAGCCAATCACGATCATCAATCCGGGGGCGGCGGGCGGCAGCGTCGAGTTGCAGGTGCGTATTCTCGCCGATGGTTTCAGGGAGCGCACCGGACAATCCCTCATCATCACCAACAAGCCGGGAGCCATGGGATCGACCGGGGCCACATATGTGTATCGGGCGCCGCCCGATGGTTACACCCTGTTGGCCTCCCCGAATTCGCCAATGGTGTTCAATCAACTCACGCGCAAGTCGCTCACCTATGAGGCGACCAAACTAACCCCGATCGTCCGCCTAGGCCAACAGCCGCTTGTCATGGGCGTGCGCGGCGATATGCCCGGTACGACCTTGGCCGATCTCATCACCTATGCGAAAGCTAATCCGGGGAAGACATTCTATGGCAGCCAGGGCGTAGGCGGCGGTAATCACATGGCCGCCATGCTGTTTGGAAAATACACCGGCACAGATCTCAAACATGTGCCTTTTCCGGGCGCAGGGCCAGCCTCGCAGGGGTTGCTGCAGGGCGAGGTGGATTTCTTCATGGCCCCCCTGGCCGTCTTGTTGCCGTCCTATCGCAGCAAGGAACTGAAGATATTCGCAGTCGGCGGCCGGGAGCGCGCGACAGACGTTCCGGAAGTACCGACCTTTCGCGAACTTGGTTATCCCGAGGACTTTATCTTGACTGTGTGGTCCGTGATCGTGGGCCCGCCAGGCATCCCTTCGGATATCAGCGAAGACCTCAATATCCACTTCAACGCCCTGTTTAGGGACCCCAAGGTGCAGGAGCGGTTCAAGTTGATAGGTGTCGATCCGGGGGGAGGATCGCGGCAGGAATTGGCTGCCATGCTGGCGCGCGAAACAAAGACATGGAGCAGGGTCGCCGAAGAAAACAACATCGAAAAAGAATAATCGGTAATAATCTCGGGGGCGCGGACCAGCGTCGGCGCGCTCGATTTTCCGCTTGCTTCAAAAAAGAAAACCCGTTGTTATCATGGCCTGCAAATTCGGAAAAATGGTCTTGTCGTTTTAAAACATGAGTGCAGCTATCGGAGGGGGGTAAAATGATCCGTGAACTCAGGTAGGTTAGGGCCGCAGGTGGCGCCCTGTTGGCCGCTTTGGGGTTCGCCATCGGGGCCTGCGCCAGTCTGGCGCAGGGAGCCTATCCGAACCGCCCGATCAATATTCTGACGCCCACCACGGCAGGCAGCGGCATGGAGGTCCAGTTGCGCTTGATCAGCTAGGTGATCCAGCGCAAAACCGGCCAACCATTCGTTGTCGAGCCCAAACCAGGCACCATGGGCATGGTCGCCGCCACCAATATCGCACGAGCGAAACCGGATGGTTATTCGCTGCTGATCACGCCCAACTCACCGCTGGTCTTCAACCAACTCACGCAGAAGACCATGGGCTATGATCCGCAAGCCTTCAGGTCGGTCTCCATGATCTCCAGCCAGCCCCTGTTAATGGGCGTGCGCGGCGATTTTCCAGTCAAGACGATCAACGAGTTCATCGATTAACCTCTGGCGACCTGCGGTCATCCGAACAAAAACGGGACAAACCACGTGCTACCTAAACCGGACATATCATGCGCTCGCGACACGAAGCGCGAACAGAGCGCGAATAGAGCTTGCCAGCGGTGCAGAGGCTTTGCACAATGGCGTAAAAGCAATGGTTAGGTGGGGGGAATATCATGCGCGCTTCTTTCATGAACACTGTGTTCGTCGCCGGTATGGTCTGCGCCATGCCCCTTGCGGCGGCTCAATCGGGGGCGCCGTCGGTATCAGGCGCTCAAGTGCGCTCGCTTGACGAGGTCAAGGCGGAGGTCATTCGCCGCGCCGGGAAAATCAACCCCTTTGACAACGTGAAGCCAGAAGAAGCAAAGCAGATCCTCGATCAGATCAAGACGCTCGACAAGGATGAATGGGCGCGGGAGTGGTGCAAAGTCGGCCTTGGCTATGAGGCCAAGGGCGATGAACTCGTCAAGAAAGGGGCTACCGCCAAGGAGATCGCCGACACCTTTCACCATGGCTTTCATTACTGCATGTTAGGCCGCTATCCCTCGCCGACATCGCCGGGAAAACTGGAATCCTATCATCACTCCATGCGTCTCTTCCGCAAGGCCGCTCAATACTTTGATCCACCCCTGCAAATTGTCGAAACGCCCTTTGAGGGCAAGAAACTTTTGGGTTACTTGCAGGTTCCAAAGGGCGTGACGCGCCCGCCCGTGGTGATCAATTGGGGCGGCGTCGACAGTTGGAAGGAAGATCGCGTTCGTACGGTCAATCGAATGATGAGCGCGGGCCTCGCAGTGCTCTCGGTCGATATGCCCGGCACGGGCGAAAATCCGGTGCTCTATAACGATCCCCTGGGGCCGAAAACCTACTCGACCTGGATCGACTATCTGAACACGCGGGCCGATATCGATGGGTCGCGCATTGGGGTCTGGGGCTTGAGCTTTGGTGGCTACTGGGCGGCCCGGATGGCCTATGAGGAGCCCATTCGCATCAAGGGTGCCGTGTTCCATGGGGGCAATGCCCATATAGGCTTTCAGTCTTCCTGGCTGACGCCCGCCTTCACCACAGGCGGCGCCACCTATCTGTTTGGCGCAGCCAGCCTGCTGGACGCGCGCAGCAGGGCCATGGGCACGAAGACCATGGAAGAATTTCTCCAGGCCGCGCCAAAAATGTCGCTTGTGTCGTTGGGTCTCATCGACAAGCCCTCCGCACCGATTCTGGGCGTGAATGGCAAGTTGGATGATCAGGCGCCCGCCGCCGACATTCTGCTCTTGATGGAGCATGGCTCGCCGAAGACGGCGCGCATCTATCCCAAGGGCTACCACATGGGTCGCACCGCAGGGATGGATGAAAGCGAAATACCCAATGTGATCATTGGCTGGTTGAAAGAACGTCTGGCGAAATAACATGGCGGGCGCTTGATTGCGTTTATTCGATGTGCTGCATGACCGCCTGAAGGCGTGTGCTTTCAGGCGTTGCGATCATAGCAGCCTTGCATCGCTTGGGGCGCGATAGGCTCGCATATGACGATTCCCATGTTCCGGCACGCGCATCGATGGGCGTAATCAAAGACGTTTTTAAAAAGGTCCGCCCGTTTGTTTCGAAGTCCGCGATTTCTGGCGTCTGCCGCCCCACCATAGCGCTTGGCCCCCCCCGCCCAAGCCGCGTAAAGCTGTATCTTGCACGCTTGCTCAAGTTTCAGCGCATAGTAGACCGCTTCTTCGACCGTCACGCCAGCCGTCACGATCCCATGGTTCAACAAGATGAGCGCATTGTCGTCCCCAAGGCGCCGCGCAACGGCTGCGCCTCTCTCGGATGAGATGATGAGATCGGTCGTTTCATCAAAAATCCCGATGTCGCCAAAGATGGTCGCGTCAGCCGAAAGCGGCAACAGCGGCACGCCAAGGCTCGAAAAAACGACTGTATGAAGGGGATGCGTATGCACGACCGCATTGATGTCAGGGCGAGCCCTCAGAACCTCGCTGTGGATATAAACCTCGTTGTGGCGGGGGAGCGACCCCTCGATCCGTTGGCCTTCGGCGTCAACAATGATGATCTGATCGTCGGTCATCTCCTCCAGCCCGATGCCCGCTGGTTTCATGAGAAAACGTCCGTCGCCATCGGGAATGCGAAGGCTAATATGTCCTGCGACATAGTCTCCTTGTTCTTCGATCGCGAGGACCCGACCGGCCCGAACAAGCGCATGGCGGAGGGCTGCCGTGTCGGTCACTTCGTATACTCCTGCGCGGCTGAAATGATATGTTTGGGGGTCTGGGCGAGGGATTTGACGAGTTTCTCCACCTCGGTCCCAGGCGTCGGGCTCACCTCAAGCCCCGCGCGCGTAGCTTCATGGATGAAGTCCGGATCCTTCATGGTGTCCATGAAGGCCTTTTGCAGAACCGCAAGGCGTTCGGCGGGGATCGCCTTGGGCGCCACGATCGGGCGCGCGGCTGCTTCTGGCGAGTAGAGAAAGCGGATGACGGCGCGCGCCGTGTCGGCGGCGGCGAACTCGGTGAGACTTGGAATAGTCGGAATTTCGGGATTGCGCTGCGCCGTGTATTGAACCAGCAGATTGATCGACCCATCGGTGAGCCATTGCGGCCTTGTGCTCTTCACACTGGAGAGGCTCCAGGCGCAACGTCCATCAATCTCCCCTCGCTCCAAGGCCAGAGTGATGTCATTGCCGCCGGGGTAACCGCCCACAAACCTGAGTTTCGCGCGAAACATGTTGGAGAGCAGGGCTGCGCTTGTGTAACTGATATCATTCTTGCTCAATCCGCCTGCGACAAATTCCGTGTTCTGCAAATCCTCAAACCTTGTAACCTTGGCGCCCCTACGCGATACGCAAAGCAGGGTTTCTGAGGCGATGCTGCCAATCCAGCTGAGGGAGTCCAGATCGATTTTTGTGGCGGGATCCAGAACGGAGGCCAGGAACAGGCCGCGATCGATGATGCCGATATGCGTTCCATCCCTGGGCGCTACCGAGCCCAGCCAATTGGTGAGCCTTATGCTCCCGGCCCCCGGCATATTGAGCGCAATGACTTCGGGATTGCCGGGCAGATGCCGACCGATGTGCCGTGCAAGCGTGCGGCCGTAGAGATCATAGCCTCCGGCGCTGAAGCCAATCTGGACGGAAAGTGTTTTACCTCGATAAAACGGAGCTTCATCGGCTTGCGTTGTCGCGGAGCAGACCAGGCACCCTGCGGCTGCAAGCGCGGCCATGAGGCCAAGCAGAGCCCTACGGCTGATGAGAATAGGGGGAAGACGCAATAGGCTTGCGACCATGGGTAAACTCATTTCGTGGGGGATGCAGGGCGTGACGGATTGATGATCCCGACGTTCATTTTCCAACCATGGCTTTGCCTTTTTCAATGTAGTCATGGATAAAGGATTTAAGTTCTGCGTCAACCTGCATGGTATCCCGGAAGATTTGCTCGGTGCGAGGCCCATACAAAAATCTCGGCGCATATTTCATCGTTCTGACCGCATCCGCCTTGTAGTCCGGATCTTGCGATGTCTTCGCGATTGCAGCGCGCCAGATATCCACGGCCTCTTGCGGCGCTCCCTGGGGAAATACGATGGTGCGCTGGAATGTCGTGCCGATCTCCTTGAGCAAGTGATGCGTGCGCCACAAGTTTGTTTTTGGCGGCTCGCCCCTTGCTTTGCGATAGAAGTAATCATAGGGCATCGCCTCTACGCCCTCGGCGTCCGGATGCGCGCGATCACTGGCGTCCGCCTGCGTGTCATACCAGACGGGAACCGCCACGCCAGCTTTCACCAGGGATGGCTCAATGGAGACGCGATAGGTTGGCATGGATTCGGATGTGAACTGGATTTCATTTCGCTCGAGCGCGAGGCGCGCTTCTGCGGCACCTGGATAGCCGCTGATATAGCGATAGGATATGCCCAGCAGATCAAGCTCGACCCGCAGGCGAAGATCCTTGTCGTTGTCCGGCGTGAGGCCTCCAACCCAGAACCCTTTTTTGGTCAGAAGGTCTTCTGGCTTTTTAACGCCAATGTCGGTTCGCACATAAGATACCGTATTGCCCTCTGTGCTCGCGATGAAGTGAAACTTACGTACGTCAACCTTGAGCGCAGGCGTCTCATGCGCCTGCGCGCCGACCATGCCGGTCATATAGCCGATGGTCAGTCCGTCGTCGCTTGCGATCTGCCCCAGCCAATTGACGCCAATGAGGCCGCCAGCGCCACCCATGTTGCGAACGACGATCACGGGATTGCCGGGGATATGTTTGGGCAAATGCCGCGCCAGCAAACGCGCTTCAGTGTCAGTAGGTCCACCCGAGGTGTAATTCACCACGAATGAAATCGTTTTCCCCCGATAAAAGTCGCTAGTTTGCGCATGGGCTGAGCCTGCGACGCAAGCCAGGCTCCACGCCAAAAAGGCTGCTGATCCATTCATGACGCCTCCCCGATTTTGTTGTCATGATGATCACTCATAATTCGACTTGAGGCAACAGGGGTTCGGGACGCTTTCAGGGAACGCGAGGAGGATGGGGCTGACCCAACACCCGACCCGATGACACAAATCCATCGGCCAGCAAGGCTCGCAACCCGGGCGCCTTCATCTCGTTACGGTGCGCGGCATCATCCAGGAATCCCGGCGGCATCAAATCGGTATGCCTGGGCGGCAACGCAGGAACCCGCCTGCAGATAGAGCAGGGGCTCGCCTGCGCCGAATTAATGCACCTCGATCGCCACGCCGCCGATGTAGAGCATCGCATGGCGATCCGTCTGTCCATGATCCATCATGTCATGCCTCACATTGTCTCAAACTCCCGAGTTCATGGCGCTGGACGGTAGGGGCCAAGGTCCCTGACCGCGGTCAGCACAAAGCTTTCGTCGAGGATCGTTTCGACCGTGACCGTAGGGTCGGCGACATCGCCGATCTGGCGAAAAAAGGCGAGATCCTTGCGCATGCTGTCGGTGTTCACGCGCCCGTCGGGATCTACGGCGTGGGGGTAGGCGCGGCGGATCTGTTCTTCTTTCAACTCCAGCCGACGCGCCAGAATGCGCACGACCTCATCGGCTTTCGGCGTATTTCTCCAGCGACCATTATCGAGGGCGTCGTTGAAGTCGCGGATGGCGCGCACATAGGCCTTCATGAAACGTCGCGCGACCTCGGGACGGTCCTTGGCGAGACGGTCGCCATAGACGATCATGCTGATCTGGTCGTCCGGATAGAAATCCTCGGTCGGCGCGAAACGCACGCCCGATCCCATGTCGACCAGGGCCGTGCCGAAGGGCTCGATCATCATCGATCCGTCGACGGCCTTGTTCTGAAAGGCGACGACCTGTTGGGGGTAGCCCATGAAGGCTTTTTCGGCGTCGGCGAAAGTCAGGCCGCCCTTCTTGAGCGCCTCGTTGAAGACAGAAAGGGAGGAGACGCCGGGCGCCGTAAAAGCGAATTTCAGCCCCTTCAGGTCGCGGTAATCCTTGAAGCGTCCGGATTCGATCAGGTCCTTTCGGATCATCACGGTCTGGTACATGTTGTTCTTCGCCGTGCGGCCGCGGTCTGCGACCACGCGCACGTCGATCTTGCGGGCGGCGGCGTTGTAGAGGCCCACATTCGCTGGCGCGCTGCCGACATCCAGATCCCCTGTGCCCAGAGGGACGATCATGCGGGCGCCGGAATCGAAATAGATCTGCTGGAATTCAATGCCCTCTTGTTTGAAATAGCCCCTCTCGTCGGCGACGAAGAAGCCGACGTCGCCGGTATTGCGCGTAAAACCGGCCTTGACGACATCGGCGGCGCTGGCGAGCGAGACTGAGGCCAGAAAGCCGCAGAGCCCTGAGATCCCCAGTGTGATGAAAGCGTAGGCTGATCGCATCATACCCCCCTTTGTTCGTTTTTGTATATATTTGCGAGTTCGCAAGGCTTTGTCAGTGGCCTGTCACCCGCGCCACGAGCGAGCCAGGATCGTCTGGTGGATGATCGCCCCGCCACACCACATGCAAATCCGGCCGCACGAGCACGAGATTGCGCTCATATAGATTGCGGGCCGCCTCGCTTGCGATGGGGAGGGTCGAAAAGGGCGCGCCAATCCTGCAAAAGGCCTGCGATAGGCCCGAGGCGTCCTGCGCGCCATGGGAGAGATCGATCAGCGTGAAACCCTCCGGCACAAGGTCCTGAATCGCGACGCCGGGCGCAATCCACACGTGGGGCAGGCGCGCACCTGCGCAGGCGCTGGGTTGATAGCGGATGAAGTCATCTGGCGGCGGATCGTTCTCGTTGCAGACGATGGGAGACCCCGCATAGCAATAGCCCAATTCCGCGCCCGCCATCTCCGCGCTCTTGCGCTGTTCGATGTCGGTCAGTCGGACCAAATGCTCGCGGGCGGCGAGGCCGGCTGGGGTCGTCTCCCAGACCTCCGGCACGCAGGCGTCCCGCCAAGCGCGCCGCCCCAGAGTTGCGAATCTGGAGGCCGCGACATTACGTTTGGCGATGGGTTGGCGCTCGGCTTCATAGCTTTCCAGAAGTCCTGGGCCACCCCAGCCAGAAAGCGTCGCCGCCAGTTTCCAACCCAGATCCACCGCATCCCCGACGCCCGAATTCATGCCGAGCCCGCCGGTGGGGATGACCAGATGGGCGGCGTCGCCCGCGATGAAGACCCTGCGATCCATCACTTGCGTGGCGTAGAGCAGGTTCTGCTTCCACCGCCCCACATATTTTGTTTCGTAATCGACCGGCATCCCGACGATGCGTTCAAACCTGCGCGGCATTTCGGCGTCTTCGCCCGCGACGGAGTGCAGGGTGAAATGTTTTGTGTCGTCCTGCACGATGAGGAAGGTCGATTGCTGATCGACGAGGTGGTAATGCCTGCCGCGTCCGATCCTGATCCTGTCGAACAGGTCCGGCGCGTAAAAGAGGCCCTGGCGCAATTCTAGCAGATTGGCTTCGCCCTGAAGGCCTATGCCAAGGGTTTTGCGCACAAGGCTTGATCCGCCATCGCAGCCCACCATGTAACGGGCGCGAAAGCGTTCAGACCCCCCATCGATTCGCTGGGCCTCGACGGTCACCCCATCTTCGTCTTGAGAAAACCCGACCAGTTCATGGCCGAAGCGCACATCAATGAGCGGATGGCGATCCGCATGGGCTTTCAGGAGTGGTTCGAGCGTATATTGCGAGATGAGCTGGTAGGGCTCGCGCGGCAGAGCGCCATCGTTTCGCGCGTCGATCTGCGCTTGATATTCAGCCACCGAGGGGTAGGGGAGTCTGAAGAGCGCAGGTTCGGCCAGCGAGAAAACCAGAAAGATGTCCATGGAGACATCCGCCGGAAAGCCAGCGCGCCTGATTTCCTCGCTCAGGCCCATGCGACGGAAGATTTCCATGGTGCGGGCGTTGCACCGCTCCATTTTGGGCAAGCCGGATGGACGGGGGTTGCGCTCCATCAGGAGGCATGAAACGCCGCGCCTTCCAAGATCGAGGGCAAGCGTGAGCCCCGTGGGGCCAGCTCCGACTATGATGACGTCCCACGACGGTTCCAAATGCGTTTCCTTTTATGCTTTAGGTGGGGCGGACGGGGGGCGATTGGCGTCCCCGCGCGCTCGTTCATGTGGCGGCGGTTGGCGTCACGAATCCAGAAAGGACAGGATCGCCTTCGCCGTGGCAGCTGGCTGATCGCATTCGGCCACATGGCCCGCGTTTTTGATCGTCCGCACCTTGGTCTTGCCGTTGATCGCCTTGGCGAGACGTTTGGAATAGGCGGCGGGGATCACCCGGTCCTGATCGCCCTGCAAGATGAGCGTCTGCGCCGTCAAGCGGGAGACGCGCGTGATGAGGCCGGTATCGCCCAGCGGCCAGATCAGCGAGGCGGCGGCCACCCGCGCCCGCAGGGACGTGATGTCCCAATCCATCTTGTTCGCCCCCTCCGGCATGGCCAGAAAGGCGTCGAAGGCTTCAGGCTTGTTGGAGACGAGCCGGGCGAGGCCACCGGGCGGCTGGGCGAAAATATCTGCCATGGGCTCGGCCTCATCGAAGAGGCCGAAGGGAGCGATGAGCGCCAGGCGGCGCACATCATCGGGCCAGAGCGAGGCCAGTTCGGCGGCCAGCGCCCCACCAACGGAGGCGCCTACGAGATCGGCGCCGCAGAGTCCCGCCGCCACCATGGCGTCGCGGGCGGCGACGATCCAGTCGAGGTGGCCATCGATCCCGTCCGAGGAAGGGCCGCCGGGAAAGCCCGGCAGGGAGGGCACGATGACCTGCCGCGAGTCCGCGAGGGCGTCGAGGAAGGGCGTCCATCTGGGCTGGCCGCCAATCCCTGCGAAGACGCCGACGCGCTTGCCCTTGCCCTTCTTCCAGACGCGCATGGGGCCGCTGGGCGTGTCGATGGTGGTTTCGCGAGGCTTGGTCATTGGGCGGCGATCCCCGTGACGTCAGCGAAGGTCGAGCCTGCGGGGACGCGCTTGTTCGCAGGCATGCCCGTCGGCCACCAGCGGTTCTCCCATTGCCCCTCGAACAGGTCCTTGATCTGCGGCAGCACCTTGCGGGCGAACAGATCCGTATTGTAGCGGGTCAGTTGCGCGCTCATGTTGCCGAAGTGCAGCAGGAGCATGAGGTTGCCCACATTCATGTCCTTGCAGACATTGCGGAGGGTCTCCGCCACTTCATCGGGCGAGCCGATGACGACGTGGCCCGCGTCGAAGATGTCGCTCTGGTCGGCGCGCGCCTTCATTCTGGATTGCTGCGCCGCCTGCATCACCTGCGAGCCCATGGAGGCGCGCACGGTGGCCTCCGTCGTATAGCCCGGCGGGTTGGCGTAGGCGGGGTCGGTGTGGAGGCAGCGGTTGTAGAAATAGTCGGCTGGCTCGCGATAAAGATCCAGCGCCTCCTTGCGGGACTCCGCGACGCCCACGAATTGCAGGAAGCCCGCCTGGAAGGGATTCGGCTCCCTGCCCATCTCCTTCATCTGCCGCCAGAATCCGGCGATGGACGCCTTGCTGGCCTGATGGCCGAAATAGGAGAGGTTGGCGTAGACGAAGTCCTTTTCCACGCACATGCGCCAGGTCTCGACCGAGCCGCCGCCGGGCACCCAGACGGGCGGGCGCGGCGACTGGATTGGCTTGGGCCAGGCGTTGACATAGCGCTGTTTGTTGAAGCGCCCGTTGAAGGAGAAGACCTTGTCCTCCTTCCACGCGCGCAGGATCAGCTCGATGCCTTCGTAGTAGCGCTCACGCAGCACGGCCGGGTTCTGCCCATAGGCGTAGCAGGTGTCCATGGGGGTGCCGACAGGGAAGCCCGCGATCAGGCGCCCGCCCGACAGGCAATCCAGCATGCCGAATTCCTCGGCCACGCGCGTGGGGGGATTATAGAGCGCGACGGAATTGCCCATCACGCAGATCGCCGCGTCGCTGGTTTCGCGGGCGAGGACCGAGGCGATCAGATTGGGCGAGGGCATCATGCCATAGGCGTTGGCGTGATGCTCGTTCACGCAGACGCCATCAAAGCCCGCATTGGCGGCGTAAACGAGTTCATCAATATATTCGTTATAGGCGCGGTGGCCGATCTCCGGGTTGAACATGCCGGGGTCAAGATCGACCCAAACAGAATTATGCTTCTGCTTGAAGTCGGGTTTCAGGTCCGGATAGGGCATCAGGTGGAACCAAAGAGCTTTCATCTCAGTAAACTCCCATCGTTAAGGCTGTGAGCGTCGCTTTTGTTGTTTGTTGGCTTGCGTGTTGATGGACTTCCCCTCGTCATGGGGAGGCGCGTTTGGCGGGCTCAATCCTGTCTCCGACGAAATCGGTGAGATTCCGGGGCGTCATTCGAAGCCCTTTCGGCACCTCATGGTTCGGGCCCCTGATCGGCGCCCCGTCTCATCGCAGCGGCCTTGGTATGGTCGGGCGGGCGTCCGCCTTCAAAAGGGGGTGCCGCCGGACGGCGAACAGGCCCATTCGATCCCGCCCCCCATGAGGCCCTGCCGAGGGAGGGCAAAGGAGGGAGCCAGATCCTGGTCCCCATGACCGAAACCTTCTACGCCCAGCGCTTTGGCCTGACCTGGCTAGTGCTGGCGGTGCCGGTGGAGGGGTGTAAGGGAGCCCCCTTACAAATCCGGACGGAACCCTGACGCCTTCACGATGGGCCCCCAGAAATCCGTGTCGCGTCGCTGCTGGCGGCCCAGTTCTTCGGGGGCCGAGCCTCGGGCCTGGATGCCCATCTCCAGAAAGCGCTTCTGGACAGCGGGTTCGCGCACCATGTCCACGATCAGCTTGTTGATCTTCGCGATGAGCTCGGGCGGCGTTTTGCCAGGGGCGTAGAAGGCGTACCAGCCCAGCGCCTCCAGATTGACGCCCTGCTCCTTCAAGGTTGGCACGCCCGAGACGAAGGGCGAGGGCCCGTCTGTGAAGGTGCCGATGATGCGGATGGAGCCCGCCGCATGGTGCTGGGTGAATTCCGACGTCGTGAGCGCGGCGATGGGCAATTGTCCCGCCGCCAGATCATTCAGGGCGGGTGGGGAGCCGCGATAGGGCACATGCTCCATCTCGACGCCGATGATGCGGCCGAATTCCAGCCCCAGGAAATGGGTCAGTGCGCCCGCGCCGGGCGTGCCATAGCTGGCGCGTTTGGGATCCGCCTTCAGCCAGGCCTGAAGCTCCTTCACATTGGTGGCGGGCACGTTCTTCGCCACGGCGATGGCGTAGTCGGAGGTCGCGGCCATGGTGATGGGCGCAAAATCCGTGAAGGGATTGAAGGTGAGTTTGTCGCCGAAGAAATGCTCGTGCAGGATCATGGGCGAGGCCGGGTTGATCAGCAGAACCGACCCATCGGGCTTGGCGTCGCGCACCAGGCGCATGCCGATATGACCGCTGGCGCCGGTCACATTTTCGACCACCGCGCTCTTGCCGGTGGCGATGGTGATGCGCTCGGCGACCATGCGCGCAATCGCATCTATGGCGCCGCCGGGCGAGAAGGGCAGGATGATGCGCACGGGGCCGACCCCATATTGCGCCTTCGCCTCGTTCAAACCCGCAACAGCCAAAGCCGAAAGCACTGTGAAAACAGCGACGATGAATCGCTTCATGGCGACCTCCCCCCTTTTCAGGTTTCTTTGGGGCAGACTGCCTCAATCCGGCGGAGCTGGCAAGCGGGTGATGGCGTTGTGTCGCGAGCACATGATATGTCCGGTTTAGGTAGCACGTGGTTTGTCCGGTTTTTGGATCGGAGGAGCGCATGTTGCCGGAGGTTCGGATGGCGCGTGTTTTGGATGCGATTGCTTCGCATCGGGCGGGACGCTTGAGTTGTGTCGAAGCGGGCGAGCTTCTTGGGTTCAGCGAGCGCCATTTCCGGCGCTTGCGCGACGCTTTCGAGGAGCGCGG
>CAMDOY010000038.1 GCA_945903655.1 Rhizobium sp. Q54
CCTGCGTCACGAGACGCGCGCCCGCCGAGGCCTCAAGATCTGCCGCGCTCAGGGCGGCGGCGGAGAGAATACGGGCGGCGGAGGCCTTTCCCGTGACTTCGGCGATGGCCAGAAAGGGCTCGCGGGCCAGCCGGTCGTGGGGCTCCACGAAGGCGGCGCGGCCATTGGCCATGAGAAACTCGCCGGGCTTGCCCCGCGCTTTGGCGATCCGGTCGGGCCACGCCAGCGCCAGCAGGCGCCCGCAATCGCTGAGATCGCTCGTCACAATGGGGGCCTCCCCTGTGGCGCGTCGCGCGGCCTGCTCCCAGCCGCCTGCGAGGCGCCGCCCATCTTCGGCCCGCCGCGAGCGATCGCTGCGCAGGCGCTGCACCCGGTCGGCGAGGTCGGCGCCCTCGCCCCCCAGCCCCCGCTCCACCAGCACCAGCGCGATCTGGGCGGCGAGCGCCGCCTCGCCAGCCCGCGCCGCATCCACCACCATGCGGGCGAGGCGGGGCGGCAGGGGCAGGGCGCGAATGGCGCGGCCCTCGTCGGTGATGGCGCCCTGCGCGTCCAGCGCGTCGAGATCGCACAAGAGGGCGCGAGCCTCCTTCACGGCGGGCGCGGGCGGGGCGTCGAGCCAGGCGAGGCTGGCGGGATCGCGCGCGCCCCAGGCGGCGAGATCCAGCACGAGGCCGGAGAGGTCCGCCGAGAGGATTTCGGGCGCCGCATAGGGCTCCATGGCGCCGGTCGAGGCCTCTTCCCAGAGGCGATAGCAGACGCCCGGTTCCGTGCGGCCGGCGCGGCCCCGGCGCTGGTCGGCGGCGGCGCGGGAGACGCGCACGGTCTCCAGCCGACTGAGGCCAAGATCAGGCTCGTAGCGCTGCACCCGCGCTAGCCCGGAATCGATGACCACCCGCACCCCCTCGATGGTCAGCGACGTCTCGGCGATGGAGGTGGCCAGCACCACCTTGCGCCGCCCCTGTGCTGCGGGCTTCACCGCCCGGTCCTGGGCTTCCCGGTCCATGGCGCCGAAGAGGGGGGCGATGTCGACCGTGGGGTCCTTGATTCGCTCGCGCAAAAGGTCCGCCGTGCGCAGGATTTCGCCTTGGCCGGGCAGGAAGACCAGCAGGGAGCCGGGCTCCTCCCCCAGCGCCCGCCCCACCAACCGCGCCACCTCATCCTCCAGCCGCGCGCGCGGATCGCGCGGCGTATGGCGGGTTTCCACCGGAAAGGCGCGGCCCTGGGATCCGATGATTCTGCAATTGCCCATGAGGCGGCTGACGCGGGCCCCGTCGAGGGTGGCGGACATCACGAGGATCCGCAAATCCTCCCGCAGGCCGGCCTGCGCGTCGAGCGCCAAAGCGAGCCCCATGTCGGCGTCGAGGGAGCGTTCATGAAATTCGTCGAAGATCACTGCGCCGACGCCCTCGAGGCCGGGGTCGTCGAGAATCATGCGGGCGAAGACGCCTTCGGTGACCACTTCTATGCGCGTGCGGCCCGAGACCCGCGATTGCATGCGCACCCGCAGGCCCACCACCCCGCCAAGGGCGTCTTCGATGATGTCGGCCATGCGCTGGGCGGCGGCGCGCGCGGCAAGACGTCGCGGCTCCAGCAGGATCAGGCGTTTCCCCCGGGCCCAGGGCTCATCGAGCAGCGCCAGCGGAACGCGCGTCGTCTTGCCCGCGCCGGGGGGCGCGACCAGCACGGCGCGCGTTTCCTGCTGGAGACAGCGGGCGAGGTCGCCGGTGACGGCGTCGATGGGGAGGGGGGTATGAGGCCTCATGGGGAAGGGATGGCAGGAAGCGCGGGCGCGGGCAACACCCGCGATATTGAATAAGAATCATCCTTCTTTAGGGTATCTTTGGCTGGAGGCCCTTCTCGCCGTCGCGCAGAGGGAGTATAGGAACGCTCCTTGAACTGAACGGGTACGGGTCAGGAATAATCGAATGGCGCATGAGGGCCTGAGCGGCTCGGCCGCAACTGATTCCGAGCCCGAAAAGGGTGACGAAGATTATTCTCATGGGAGCGTGTGGTCCCTGACCCTGGGATCCATCGGCGTCGTCTATGGCGACATCGGCACCAGCCCCCTCTATGCCCTGCGCGAATCCCTGGCGCATACCCATTCGGGCGGCGGCATCGTCGAGCAGAACGTGATCGGCATCGTGTCTCTGCTGCTCTGGGCGCTGTTCCTTACGGTCACGCTCAAATATGTCCTGTTTCTGATGCGGGCGGACAACAAGGGCGAGGGCGGCACCCTGGCGCTCATGGCGCTCGCCCAGAACGCCTTCCCCAGGGCAGCAGTCCCCGTCTTCGTGCTGGGCATTCTCGGCGCCTCGCTCTTTTCCGGCGACGCCATCATCACCCCCGCGATCTCCGTGCTCTCGGCGGTGGAGGGCTTGAAACTCGTTACGCCCTTGTTCGAGCCCTATGTGGTTCCGATCACGCTGGTGATTCTCGTCACGCTCTTCATGGTGCAAAGCCGGGGCACGGGCCGGGTGGCGAGCTTCTTTGGACCGATCATGCTGGTCTGGTTCCTCACCATCGCCGTGTTGGGCGCGAGCCATATCGGCGACGCCCCGCGCATCTTCATGGCTTTCGATCCCAGAAATGGCCTGCAGTTTCTGGCCAGCAATGGGATGGTCGGGTTTCTGGTGCTGGGCAGCGTCTTTCTCGCGGTGACCGGCGCCGAGGCCCTTTATGCGGATATGGGCCATTTCGGCCGTCGGCCCATCCAGATCGCCTGGATCGTGCTGGTCCTGCCCTCCCTGGTGCTGAACTATCTGGGTCAGGGCGCGTTGATTCTCAGCAATCCCCAGGCGGTGGAGAATCCCTTCTTTCTGGCGGCGCCCGAATGGGCGCTGTTGCCTCTGGTGCTGTTGGCGACCCTCGCCACGGTCATCGCCAGTCAGGCGACGATCACCGGCGCCTTTTCGCTGGCGCGTCAGGCGATCCAGCTGGGTCTGTTGCCGCGCATGGAGATCATCCACACCTCCCACACCCAGGAAGGCCAGATCTATATTCCGCGCGTGAACCGCATATTGCTCATCGGCGTGATCCTGTTGGTGCTGATGTTCAAGACCTCGAGCGCTTTGGCCTCCGCCTATGGCATCGCGGTCACAGCCTCCCTGCTGGTCGATTCCTGCCTCGCCTTCGTGGTGGTGTGGAAGCTCTGGCGCTGGCCGCTCTGGGGCGCGCTGGTCGTCACGGGCGCGTTCCTGTGCATCGAACTCGCCTTCTTCTCCGCCAATGTGGTGAAGGTTCTCGATGGCGGCTATGTGCCCATGTTCGTGGGCGCCTCGGTGGTCGTGATCATGTGGACCTGGACGCGCGGCACGAGGCTGCTGGAGCAGAAGACCCGCCGCGATTCCATCCCCCTGCGCGATCTCATGCGCATGCTGGAGAAATCCAAGCCCACGCGCGTGTCGGGCGCTGCCGTCTTCCTGACCTCCGATCCCGAGGTTGCGCCGACCGCGCTCATGCATAATCTCAAGCACAACAAGGTCCTGCACGAGCGCATCTTCATCATCTCCGTGAAGACCGAGCAGGTGCCCCGCGTCAATCCGAAGAAGCGCTTCGAAATCGAGCGCATCTCCGACGATTTCACCAAGGTCACCCTGCACTATGGCTTCATGGAAAGCCCGCGCGTGCCTGCGGCGCTGGCCACCCTGCGCAAGGCGGGCCTGAAATTCGACATCATGACCACGTCGTTCTTTTTGGGTCGCCGCACCCTGAAGACCGCGCCCAATTCCGGCATGCCCTCATGGCAGGACAAGCTCTTCGTCGCCCTGTCGAAACAGTCGGCCAACGCGACGGATTTCTTCTCCATCCCCTCCGACCGGGTAGTGGAGCTGGGCGCGCAGGTGACGGTCTGAAAGTCAGGCCCGTCCCACGCTCACATAGGTGAAGCCCAGCCGCCGCATTTCCTCGGGCCGGTAGATGTTGCGCAGGTCGATGACGACTGGCGCCGCCAGCGCCGCCTTGACGCGCTTCATGTCGAGCGCGCGGAACGCGTCCCACTCCGTCACGATCACCAGAGCCTGCGCCCCCGCGACGCATTCGTAAGGGTCCTTGCAGAAGGTCACCTTCTCCATGAGAGGCCGCGCCTGCCCCATGCTCTCGGGATCATAGGCGGCCACATGGGCGCCCGCCTCCTCCAGCGCCGCCACGATGTCGATGGAGGGCGCGTCGCGCATGTCGTCGGTGTTGGGTTTGAAGGCGAGGCCGAGCAGGGCGATTGTCTTGCCCGCGACCGAACCGCCGCAGGCCTCCAGCACCTTGCCCGCCATGGCGCGCTTGCGCTGCGCATTGACGGCGGCCACCGTCTCCACGATGCGCAGGGGCGCGCCCATGTCCTGCCCGGTCTTGATGAGGGCCAGCGTGTCCTTGGGAAAGCACGAGCCCCCATAGCCCGGACCCGCATGCAGGAACTTCGAGCCGATGCGATTGTCGAGGCCGATGCCGCGCGCCACATCCTGCACATTGGCGCCAGTGCGCTCGCACAGATCCGCGATCTCGTTGATGAAGGTGATCTTCGTCGCGAGAAAGGCGTTGGCGGCGTATTTGGTGAGCTCCGCCGTGCGGCGCGAGGTGAAGAGGATTGGCGGCTGGTTGAGATAGAGCGGGCGGTAGACCTCGCTCATCACCTCGCGCGCCCGCTCATCCTCGATGCCGATGACGATGCGGTCGGGTCGCTTGAAATCATTGATCGCCGCGCCCTCGCGCAGGAACTCGGGATTGGAGACCATGGCGAAGTCGCAGCCCGGCGCAGTCTCGCGGATGATACGCTCGACATCATCGCCCGTGCCCACGGGCACGGTGGATTTGGTGACCACCACCGTGAATCCATTGAGCGCTCCGGCGATCTCCTTCGCGGCGTCGAAAACATAGGTCAGATCCGCATGGCCGTCGCCGCGCCGCGAGGGCGTGCCGACCGCGATGAAGACCGCATCGGCGTTGCGCACGGCGGGGCCAAGATCCGTGGTGAAGAACAGGCGCTCCTGGCGCATGTTGTTGGCGACGATTTCAGCGAGGCCCGGCTCGAAGATCGGGATCTCGCCACGCTGCAGGGCTGCGATCTTGCCCGCGTCCTTGTCGACGCAGGTGACGACATGGCCGAAGTCGGCGAAACAGGCGCCGGACACAAGGCCCACATAGCCTGAGCCAATCATGGCGATATGCATGATGCTTGGTCCTTGAACGGGTGTTCAGTGCGAAGGTGGATCCGGGCTCGCCCCGGACCCGTGATCTCAGCCGCCGATGTTGAAGGCGGCGAGGGCCGCCATGTTGACGATGTCCGTATCCTTGGCGCCGAGCTGGACGATCTGCACGGGCTTGTCGAGGCCCACGATCAGCGGGCCCATGACAGTCGCCCCGCCCAGCTCCTGCACCATCTTGGTGCTGATGGCCGCCGAATGGAAGGCGGGCATGACCAGCACATTGGCCGTGTCCGACAGGCGGCAGAAGGGATAGGCGGCCATCAGCTCCTTGTTGAGGGCCACATCCGCCGCCATCTCGCCGTCATATTCGAAATCGACGCGTTGGGCGTCGAGAATGCGCACGGCTTCCTGCACGCGCGCCGCCCGCTCGCCGGTGGGATGGCCGAAGGTGGCGAAGGCCAGCATGGCTACGCGCGGCTCATAGCCCAGCCGCCGCGACACGCCCGCCGCCTCGACGGCGATCTGCGCCAGCTCTTCCGCGTTGGGCATCTCGGTGATGGCGGTGTCGGCCACCAGCACGGGACGCCCGCGCGACAGGATCAGCGACACGCCGATGACCCGGTGTCCGGGACGCGGATCGATCAGGCGGCGCACCTCCTCCAGCGCGATGGAGAAATTGCGCGTGACGCCCGTCACCATGGCGTCCGCATCGCCCTGCGCCACCATGGCGGCGGCGAAGGAGTTGCGGTCGTTGTTGATAAGGCGTTGGCAATCGCGGAACAGATAGCCCTTGCGTTGCAGCCGCTCGTAGAGGAACTGGGAATAGATGTCGTTGCGGCTCGACAGGCGCGCGTTGTGGATCTCGATGTTCTTGTCGCTGAAGTCGAGGCCCGCGCGGTCGGCGTTCTGCTTGATGCGCTCTTCGCGGCCGACCAGAACGGCAGTGCCCAGCCCCTGGTTCACGAAGGACACGGCGGCGCGCATGACTTGCTCCTCCTCGCCCTCGGCGAAGACGACGCGTTTGGGATAGCGACGCACCCGCTCGAAGATGCGCTGCAGGGCGCCAGCCACCGGATCGCGCCGGGCCGAGAGGGAGGCCTGATAGGCGTCCATGTCGTCGATGGGCTTGCGGGCGACGCCCGTCTCCATGGCGGCCTTGGCCACAGCGGCCGGGACCACGCGGATGAGGCGGGGATCGAAGGGGGCGGGGATGATATATTCGCGACCGAAACGCGGGCGCGCGCCGTCATAGGCGGAGGCCACCTCGTCCGGCACATCCTCGCGCGCCAGCATGGCCAGCGCATTGGCGGCGGCGACCTTCATCTCCATGTTGATGGTGGTGGCGCGCACATCGAGGGCGCCGCGGAAGATATAGGGGAAGCCCAGGACATTGTTGACCTGGTTGGGATAGTCCGAGCGCCCGGTCGCCACGATGCAATCATCGCGCACCGCATGGGCCTCCTCCGGCGTGATCTCGGGATCAGGATTGGCCATGGCGAAGATGATGGGGTTTGGCGCCATGGACTTGACCATTTCAGGGGTCAGCGCGCCCTTGACCGACAGGCCGAAGAACACGTCGGCGCCATCCATGGCCTGCGCCAGCGAGCGCCGGTCGGTGACGCAGGCATGGGCGGATTTCCACTGGTTCATGCCCTCGGTGCGGCCCTGATAGATCACGCCCTTGGTGTCGCAGAGCATGACATTCTCGGGCGCGAAGCCCATGGCCTTGATGAGGTCGAGACAGGCGATGCCCGCCGCCCCCGCGCCGTTGCACACGAGGCGCGTGTGCTTGATGTCGCGGCCCGTGAGCATGATGGCGTTGAGGATGCCCGCCGCCGCGATGATGGCGGTGCCATGCTGGTCGTCGTGGAAAACGGGGATGTCCATCAACTCGCGCAGGCGCTGCTCGATGATGAAGCACTCGGGGGCCTTGATGTCCTCGAGATTGATGCCGCCGAAGCTGGGGCCGAGATAACGCACCGCATTGATGAACTGGTCGGGATCCTCGGTGTCGACCTCAAGGTCGATGGAGTCGATGTCGGCGAAGCGCTTGAAGAGCACCGCCTTGCCCTCCATCACGGGCTTGGAGGCCAGCGCGCCCAGATTGCCAAGGCCCAGAATGGCCGTGCCATTGGAGATGACAGCCACCAGATTGCCCTTGATCGTATAGTCATAGGCGAGCGCCGGGTTTTCGGCGATGGCGAGCACGGGTATGGCGACGCCCGGCGAATAGGCCAGCGACAGGTCGCGCTGGGTCGCCATGGGCTTGGAGGCCACGATCTCGATCTTGCCGGGCCGGCCACGCGAATGGAACTGTAGCGCCTCCTGATTGGTGATGGTGGGGCGCTTGGGGCGCTTGGGGGGCTGATCGACCATTCTGTGTCCAGTGATCCTGCAGGGCGGATGGGGTTGCAGAGACCTTAGCGGCCATGGGCGCGGGTTCCAATGGTCTTTTTTGGGCAAGAATCGACAATTGCGTGATGCCGGATCCTGTTTTTCCCCAGACTCTCAGCAAGCTTTGGATGCGCCAAGGCCGCGCCCTTGCTAGGGTCCCGCCATGACCCATCAGCCCCCCCAGCCCAAAAGTCCCGAAGCCGAGGCGCAGCGGTTGACGCCCATGATGGCGCAATATGTGGAGATCAAGGCGGCCAATCCGGACTCCCTGCTGTTCTACCGCATGGGGGATTTCTACGAACTGTTCTTCCATGACGCGGAAGTGGCGAGCCGGGCTTTGGGCATCGTGCTCACCAAGCGGGGCAAGCATCTGGGGGAGGATATCCCCATGTGCGGCGTGCCCATCGAGCGGTCCGACGATTATCTCCAGCGGCTGATCGGTCTGGGCCACCGGGTGGCCGTCTGCGAGCAGATGGAGGATCCCGCCGAGGCCAAGAAGCGCGGGCCGAAATCCGTGGTGCGGCGCGATGTGGTGCGGCTGGTCACGCCCGGCACCATCACCGAGGACCGGCTGCTCGACCCGGCCCGCGCCAATGTGCTGATGGCGCTGGCCCGGGTGCGCGGCTCCCAGGACGATTGGATCTATGGCCTCGCCGCCGCCGACATCTCCACCGGCGCCTTCATGCTGCTGGAATGCCCGCAGGCGAGCCTTGGCGCCGAGGTGGCGCGCATCGATCCGCGCGAGATCGTGGCGGGGGAGGCGCTGTGCCGCGAGCCCCTGCTGGAGCAGTTCTTCGCGGACTGGCGCATTCCCGTCACCCCCACGGCCCGGGAGGCTGGGGACGCCGAGCGGGTGCTCTGCGAATGGTATGGGGTGACGACGCTGGACGGGTTCGGCGCCTTCACCAGGGCCGAGTTGGCCGCCGCCGCCGCCCTCATCCGCTATGTGGAGCGCACCCAATTGGGCGCTCGTCCCCCCCTCGCCCGCCCCAGCCGCGCCCAGCGCGGGGCGATTCTGGAGATTGATGCGGCCACGCGGGCCAATCTGGAGCTGGTGCGCACGCTGGGCGGCGTCCGCGAGGGCTCCCTGCTCGCCTCCATCGACATGACCGCGACCTCGGCGGGCGGGCGCCTGCTGGCGGAGCGGCTGGCGGGGCCGCTGACCGACCCGTCGCTGATCTGCGAGCGGCAGGAGGCGGTCTCGCTGTTCCTGAATGATCCCGCCCTGCGCGCCGATGTGCGGCGTCTGCTGGAGGCGGCGCCGGATATTCCCCGCGCGCTCGCCCGCATCGCCCTGCAAAGGGGCGGGCCGCGCGATCTGGCGGCTTTGGGCATGGGCGCCTCCGCCGCCGCCCATGTGGCGGCGCGGCTGGGCGGGGCTGATCTACCTGCGGAGATCGCCCGCGCCGCCGAGGCCGCCGCCGCCATCGATCCTGCCCTCGCCGCCCGTCTGGCGGCCACGCTGGCCGATGAATTGCCCCTCAACCGCCGCGATGGCGGCTTCGTGCGCGCGGGCTGCGACGCTCTTCTGGATGAGACGCGCGGGCTGCGGGACGAGAGCCGAAGGGTCATCGCCTCCTTGCAGGCCGATTATTGCGAGCTGGCGGGCACGAAGCAGCTGCGCATCAAGCACAACAATTTTCTGGGCTGGTTTCTGGAGGTGCCCCAGGCGCTGGGCGAGACCTTCCTGCGCGAGCCCCTCAACGCAACCTTCATCCATCGCCAGACCATGGCGGGCGCCATGCGCTTCTCGACCGTGGCCCTCTCCGAGCTGGAATCGAAGATCGCTTCGGCCGCCGACCGGGCGCTGGCGATCGAGTCAGGCATTTTCGACGACCTCTGCGCGCTGATCGAGGCGCAGGCCCCCGCCCTGAAGGCGGCCTCCGAGGCGCTGGCGATCATCGACGTCTCGGCTGCGCTGGCCGAACTCGCCAGCCGCCGCAACTGGGTGAGGCCGCAGGTGGACGCCACCCTGCGCTTCGAGATCGAGGCCGGGCGCCATCCGGTGGTGGAGGCGGCGCTGGCCCTGCGGGGCGAGGGCTTCGTGGCCAACAATTGCGATCTGAGCGCCCCCGCCTCCAGCGGCGCCGGGCGCATCGCGGTCATCACCGGCCCGAACATGGCGGGTAAATCGACCTATCTGCGCCAGAACGCCCTGATCGTGATCCTCGCCCAGATGGGCTCTTTCGTGCCTGCGAAGGGCGCCTGCATCGGGGTGGTGGACCGGCTGTTTTCGCGGGTGGGCGCGGCGGATGATCTGGCGCGGGGCCGCTCCACCTTCATGGTGGAGATGGTGGAGACCGCCGCCATCCTCAATCAGGCGACCGAACGCTCCCTGGTGATCCTCGATGAGATCGGGCGCGGGACCGCCACGTTCGATGGGCTCTCCATCGCCTGGGCCTCCATCGAGCATCTGCACCAGACCAATCGCTCCCGGGCGCTCTTCGCCACCCATTTCCATGAGCTGACCCAGCTCACCAAGAAGCTGCCGCGCCTGATGAACCTGACCATGCGGGTCTCCGACTGGAATGGGGAGGTGATCTTCCTGCATGAGGTCGTGGCGGGCGCGGCGGACCGGTCCTATGGCATTCAGGTGGCCAAGCTCGCGGGCCTGCCGCAGTCCGTGGTGGAGCGGGCCAAGACCATTCTGGGAGAGCTGGAAGCCTCGGACCGGCAGGCGCCCGTGCAGCGGCTGATCGACGATCTCCCCCTCTTCGCCGCCGCCGCCCCCCGCGCGCCTGCGCCCGCCCCTGCGGCGGCGCCAGATCCCCTGGGGGTCGCGCTTGACGCCATTCAGCCCGACGAGCTTAGCCCCCGCGAGGCGTTGGAGCATCTCTACGCGCTGAAGAAACTGCGGCCACGGCCCTGATTAGGGGCTTGTTGACCTTGGCCCATGAAATTTGCGGCCTCCGCCGTTGTTTCGCCTTGGAGTGCGAATGATATAAGTGGCGACTCAGTCGCCCGTGCGCTCGAACTTTCTTGAGGCTTTCATGTTTCCCAAGCCCGTCCCGCAGCTCTTCCCCAACACCTACGCCTATGAAACCCAGCCCATGGTCAAGGCGACGGGCTTTCGGGAATATGACGCGCGCTGGCTTTTCGGCAAGGAAATCAACCTCATGGGCATACAGGCCCTGGGCATGGGCCTGGGCGCCCTGCTGCGCGAGATGGGCGTCAAGCCCGAGCTTGTCACCGGGCACGATTACCGGGGCTATTCCTCCTCCATCAAATACGCCCTCATCACCGGGCTGATGTCGGCGGGCGTGAAGGTCCATGACATTGGCCTCGCCCTCTCCCCCATGGCCTATTTCGCCCAGTTTGATCTGGACGTGCCTGCGGTCGCCATGGTCACGGCGTCCCACAACGACAACGGCTGGACCGGCGTGAAGATGGGCGCCCAGCGCCCCGTCACCTTCGGGCCGGACGAGATGGGACGCCTGCGCGACATCGTGCTGGGCGGTCATTTCACCTATGCGGAGGGCGGCTCCTATCACTATGTCGATGGCTTCCGCGCCCGCTATATCGACGACCTCATCAAGCGCCCGCGCATCTCGCGCAAGCTGAAAGTGGTGGCGGCCTGCGGCAATGGCACGGCGGGCGCCTTCGCTCCCGAAGTGCTGGAGCGCCTGGGCTGTGAGGTGATCCCGCTCGACGTGGAGCTCGATCACTCCTTCCCCCGCTACAATCCCAATCCCGAAGACATGGAAATGCTGCACGCCATGGCGGAGAAGGTGCGCGAAGTCGGCGCCGACATCGGCCTTGGCTTTGATGGCGACGGCGACCGTTGCGGCGTCGTCGATAACGAGGGCGAGGAGATTTTCGCGGACAAGATCGGCGTGATGCTGGCGCGCGATCTCTCCAAGATCTATCCGGGCGCGACCTTCGTGGTGGATGTGAAATCAACCGGCCTCTTCGCCACCGATCCCGAGCTCATAGCGCGGGGCGTCAAGGCCGATTACTGGAAGACGGGCCATTCCTATATCAAGCGCCGCGTGACCGATCTCAAGGCGCTGGCGGGCTTTGAAAAATCAGGCCACTTCTTCTTCAACAACCCCATCGGGCGCGGTTATGACGATGGCGTTCTGACCGCCATTCACGTCATTGAAATGCTGGATCGCAACCCCGGCAAGACCATGGCCGATCTCTATCGCGCCCTGCCCAAGACCTGGGGCTCGCCCACCATGGCGCCCCATTGCGACGACGAGGTGAAATACGGCATCGTCGACAAGGTGGTGAAGCATTTCGAGCAGATGCAGGCACACGGCGATCTCATCACCGGCCAGCCCATCCGCGATCTCGTGACCGTGAATGGCGTGCGCATCACGGCGCAGGACGGCACCTGGGGCCTCGTGCGGGCCTCCTCCAACAAGCCCGAGCTTGTGGTGGTGGTGGAGAGCCCGGTGTCGGAGGCGCGGATGCGCGAGATGTTTGCGGCGGTGGACGGGGTCCTGCGCACCCATCCGGAGGTCGGCGCCTATAACCAGACCATCTGAGGGGACGCAGGGCGTCGGTCAGGTCTATCTCTGAACGGCGCCCGCGCCCGCCATGACGCCATTGCGGCTCTGGATCTGTCCAGCCGTCTCGCCCATGTGGCGGGTGGAGTCGCCCAGCGCATAGGTGAGCTGGCAGCGCTGGTTGCAATGGTAGGACTCGCGCTCAAGTCCGCGCTGAACGACGAGATTTTTCGTATCGTCCGCCGAGACCTTGACAAGGCTCTCGCCGATGGCCTCCCCCGCAGCATTCAGCGCAACGATCTGGGTCTGGCCGAAGCCCTTGCCGGTGAGGATCAACTTGTTGTTGCCCCGCAGCATGGTCACATCCACCACCAGGGGATTGCCGATCACCAGGGTGACGGCGTTTTCAGGCAATTGGATGATCTTGACCTGATCGAGCACCACCTCGATCACCTCCGCAGCCCTTGCGGGGAGCAAGGATGCGCTCAGGGCCAGAGAGGCGGCGGCGACAAGGGACGTCAGGGTGCGAGTGGGCATGAATCAATCCTGCGCTGGAAATCAATGATCTCACGATCACATGAAAATGGTGAAAGAAGCCTGAATAAGCCACGAACGTGACGAGAATTGTCCTTGGGGTCAAGGGTCCTCTTCCCCTTTATTCATGGGGATCAAATACATAAACATGACCATGATGGCGCGCCCCGAGTGAGCGTTCCGCAGGGGCCTTTGGGAGCAATGCTCGTCAGGACCGCTTCGGCTTTGAATTTGTTTTGTTTTACTGCTTTTTGCACTTAAATTTGTGAAAGATCTCATGTCTCGTTTCGCACAGGATGGCTCCGACGCCAGGGTGATAGGGGCGCTGCGCGCTTCGCCTCCGAGCGCAGTCCTTTGTTGGTCTGGTCGGCGCATCCGGGTCGGGGTCATGATGACTCCATGGGGGCGGGGAGATCACCCAGGATTCGTAATTTTTTTGCTAACTGTCTGGAATAAATTTGCAAGAAACATAAACTTTGCAGTAGATTTTGTTTCTCAAGTGTAGTACTCACCACATTGCCGGGGGCTGATGATCTCTTCACGGTGGCCCGGGGGTCCAATATCTCTGGAGTTAGGTATATGAAAAATCTCATTGCACGCTTCGCCAATGACGAATCCGGCGCCACGGCCATTGAATACGGCCTGCTCGCCGCCCTGATCGCGGTGGTCCTGATCACCGCCGTTACACAGCTCGGCCGCAACATGAGCACGCAGTTCAGCACCATTGCTGATAAGATCGGCACCGCGTCATCCAATTAAGCGTTGGCGCCTTCAGTCGCGACGCCGTCATCGATCAGGCAGGTTGAGGCGAGCTTTTGACAGGCGCCTCAGGGGCGGGTTCGCCCCGCCCCTGAGGGGTTCGTTTGTTGGTCTGGTCGGCGTTTGGCGATGGAGGCGGTCATGTCCGACAGGCTCAGACTTTTCCACCCCCCCAGACAGAGGGGCAAAGCGATGAGGGCCAACAGGGTAAGGTGGCGGTTGGGGCTGCGGGGAGCTTGCGATCCTGCGCCTGAAAGCGGCCCTTTTGAGATCATGGACAGGATGTCCTTCAAAGATCGTAGCGGAAAATAGGTTCAGCAGTAGTGTTGGAATCAATAAAGCGTTAACCTTAATGCAGGGTTAATGCGCCCCTCGCGCTCTCGTCAGGTTTTGCTCATGTCTGCTCTCTTCGCGCCCGCCAATGCCTCCGCCACGCCCATCTGGCTGGTGGATTCGCGCAACTGGGCCACCACGCGCGACCTGTTGCCCACAGAGGCCGCCGCCTTCGTCGCGGCGACGGGTTTCGAGCCCAAGGCCGGGCGCCATCTGGTGCTGCCTGGGCCGGGCGGCGGACTTGCGGGCGTGCTCTTTGGTCAGGACAGCGGCCATGGGGCGGATCGTTTCGCCGCCGGGCGGCTCGCGACCCTGCTGCCCAAGGGAACCTATCGCTTCGAAGGCGCCCCCGGCGACGAGGAGGCTTTGGAATTTGCGGCGCTGGGCTGGGCCCTCTCAGCCTATCGCTTCACCCGCTACAAGAAGGCCTCCGGCGACCAGCCGCGTCTGGCCCTCTCCAAAGGCATGGACCGCGCCCGTCTGGAGCGCATGGGGCAGGCCATCTGCATGGCGCGCGACCTCATCAACACCCCCACCAACGACATGGGCCCGGACGCGCTGGAGGCGGCGGCTCTGGATCTCGCCAAGGGCCATGGCGCCAAGGCGAAGGTGACTCGCGGCGACGCCCTGCTGAAACAGAACTACCCGCTGATTCATGCCGTTGGCCGCGCCGCCGCGCAGGCGCCGCGCCTGGTCGACATCACCTGGGGCAAGCCCACCCATCCCAAGGTGACCCTGGTGGGCAAGGGCGTCTGCTTCGACACGGGCGGTCTCGACATCAAGCCCTCCAGCGCCATGCTCTTGATGAAGAAGGACATGGCCGGCGCCGCCACCGCCATGGCTCTCGCCCAGATGATCATGTCCGCCAAACTCCCCGTGCGCCTGCGGGTGCTGCTCCCCATGGTGGAGAACGCCATTTCCGCCGACGCCTTCCGTCCCGGCGACGTCTATCCCAGCCGCAAGGGCCATACGGTCGAAATCGGCAACACCGATGCGGAGGGGCGCCTGATTCTGGCTGATGCGCTGGCTCTGGGCGATGAGGAGAGCCCCGAACTGATGTTCGTCTTCGCAACCCTCACAGGCGCTGCGCGGGTGGCGCTGGGGCCGGATCTGCCGCCCTTCTACACCATGGACGACGGGCTCGCGCAGGACATCGCCACCCATGGAACGCAGGCCCAGGACCCCGTCTGGCGCCTGCCGCTCTGGGAGGCCTATGACCGTCTGCTCGATGGCAAAATCTCGACCCTGTGCAATGTGTCGAGCGGTCCCTTCGCCGGGTCCATCACGGCGGCCCTGTTCCTGCGGCGCTTCATCGAGAAGGCGAAGGCCTGGGCCCATTTCGACATCTACGGCTGGAACCCCTCCACCAAGCCCGCCCGTCCCGAGGGCGGCGATGCGCAGACCGCGCGCTTGCTCTATGGTCTTCTGGAAGCGCGCTTCGGCAAGAAGTGAGCGACGCGCGATTTTTTCATGATGGTTTGCAGGTGAGATGAGCGTTTCGGACCGTGGCTCCAAATCGGATGTGAATTATGCGCTGCTGTGGACGCTCATGGCCCATGGCGTTCTCGTGCAGATCATCACGGGCATGGTGCGCGTCACCACCTCCTACCGCATCGTCGATCTCAATCTGGATGTGATCTGGTACGGGATCATCCCCGCCACCTTCGCCCTGTTTCCGATCTTTCTGGCTGTGTCCGTTGGCCGATTCATCGACCGCAACCACGACGCCCATGCAGCCATGATCGGCTCTGGCATGATGCTGGGGGCTGTGGTGGGCCTGCGCTTCGCCGATTCGCCCTGGACGATCATGCCCTATACGGCGCTGTTCGGCGTCGGCCATCTCTTCCTCATGGCCTCCCATCAGATGCTCTGCGTGCGGGCGGCGGGGGAGCGCAATCGGGATTCGGTCTTCGGCAATTTCCTGATGATGACCGGCATCGGCCAGGGGCTCGGGCCCTTCATCGTGGGGTGGGTCGGCGGCGAGGCGCGGGTGCCGGACACCGCTTTTCTGTTCAGCATCGGCATTGGGGTCGGGCTTGCGGCCTTCGTGGTGTCGCTCTGCCTGCCGCCCGCGCGCAATGTGGCTGCGAAGAAGCGCGACGAAGCGCCCATGTCGGTTGGCAAGCTCTTGCGTATTCCCGGTTTTCCCACCGTGCTCACCGCCAGCGTGGTGACCATGTCGGCGCAGGATCTGGTGGTGCTCTATCTGCCCCTTCTGGGCGTGGAGCGCGGCCTGGGGGTGGGCGAGGTCGGCATCATCCTGACCATCCGCTCCATCGCGGCGGTCGTCTCGCGCATCGGCTATGCGAAGATGGTCTCTGCGATCGGCCGGGTGCGGCTCACCTTCCTCAGCATGGCGCTTGGGGGCGCCGCCTTCGTCACCCTCGCCTTGCCCGTGCCGGTGCTGGTGCTTCAGATCGCTGCGGCGGTTCTGGGCGTGGGGCTTGGCATCGCCACGGCCCTCAGCCTGACCAGCGTGGTGGAACTCGCCCCCGCCGATGTGCGCGGCACGGCGCTTTCGCTGCGCATCACCGGCAATCGCATCGGACAGGCCTGCATGCCCTTTCTGGGCTCCCTGCTGGCGGCGAGCGCGGGCGCGTCGGGCGTGCTGGCTTTCACCGGCTTCGCGCTGGCGGCTTCGGGGCTCGCCGTGCAGATCGTGCGCGGACGGCAATAAATAGAATCCCTTGAAATCAGAACAGAAACAGGCGATGAATCCGGACCCGAAACGAGGTAGCGTCGCGTCATGGATCTCGAACATGGGCCCGGACTGAAACTCATCCATGATATTGCGATGGGCCTTGTGCATCAGACCAAGGCGCAGG
>CAMDOY010000039.1 GCA_945903655.1 Rhizobium sp. Q54
GCCAAGCCCCATTGGCAGATGCGCTTCCGCTGGCGCGAAAACTCCGTCGCCTTCTGGGACAACCGCTGCACCCAGCACTTCGCCATCTGGGATTACTGGCCCAATGTGCGCTCGGGCTATCGCGTGCAGTTCGAAGGCGTGTCGCGTCCCGCACGCTAACAGCCTCTGACGAACAGCCCGCCCTCAGTCGCACACCAGCGGCGCGAGGGCGGAGCCGATGCGCGCGGCCAGATCCGAGGCGCGGACCTCTCCCGTCACGGGGGCGGCGGCGATGGCCGGTCCTTGCAGCGCGGTCAGGCCCTGGGCGGGGATCAGCGGCCAGCTCGTCTGCGGGACGACCCCGGCGACGCGGGTCGGCGCCGTGCGCAGGCCCACAAAGCCCACCCATTCCCCCCGGCGGTTGAACACCGGCGCGCCTGCGGCCGTGGTGTCCAGCGGCGCGAGCAGGCGCCCCAGGGTCGCCCCTGCGGGCGCTGACAGGATCTGACCAGCGGAGACGAAGGGCGCCGCGCTCCCGCCGCTGATATTTTCAAAAACAACGAGGGCGTCGGCGCCCGCCTCGCCGCTCGCCATGGCGCTGGCGATGGGCCGGGCGCTCAAACCGCGCGCCTCGAACAGGGCGAGGCCCGTCGCCTCGTCTTTGCGGATCAGCCGCGCCGGGCGGCCCCCAATCCTTGGATTATTGCAGGTCCCGACGACGCTCGCCGCCATATCCGCCTGCACCACCACCGCCGTCGCGCGCAGGGCCATGCGTGGAGGCGTTGGAGGGGGCGCTGGTTGCGGGGCGGCCTGAACCACAGCCGCCGCTGGTTGAACCGGCGTGGGGGCCGGGAAGGGATCAAAGCCATTGGCGATGGCCATGGCGACATATTCCTGGCTCTTGGGATAGACGATGGAATAGCCCCGCAAGGCGGGGGCGCCATCCACTATCCCACGGGCGAAGCGGATATACTGATCGCTTCCCGCGAGCTCGGCAGTCACCACGAAGAACTCCGGTCGCAGGACCTTGTAGGTGACGCGCCGGGAGGCGGTTGAATCCTTCAACTGGTCAAAGAGCGGCTGTAGATTGGCCTCCTGCTCCCGGAGCAGCCAGGTCTCCATGACCATGGCGCCATCGCTGGACAGCCAGCGCGAGCCGGTCTTGGTGTCGACGCGACGGCTCAGGATCTTCAAGGGCAGGGCGAGGGCGGCGCCCGACTTCGGGTCGGGTGTCGCAGCAAAGCCCACGGCGGCCTTCGCCCCATTCGCCGCCGCCAGAAGGCTGGCGCGCGCCCGGGTGTCGAGCAGGCCCTCGTCCGGCAGGCCGACGCGCCGGGCATAGGCGATCATGGCCGTGCGCGTGCCCCGGCCATAGCCGCCATCGACGGCGCCCTTGTAATCCCCCGTCCAGATCAGGGCCTCCTGCATGGCGCGCCGGTCCTGTTCGGGCAGGGTCTCGAAGGCGAGCCGCGCCGCTTCGAAAGCGGCGTCCTGGCTGCGCTGGGCGGTTTGCGCGGTCGCGGGAAGGCTCAGGCCGAGCGTGGCGATAAGGGCGGCGATGATCGCCAAGGGCGCGTGCATGTCAGGCTCCTGCTTGACCGCGCGCCTTGGGAGCGCGGCTCTGGCCGCCGAGTGATCAATGTCATGGAATTACAGACATAAAACTGGCATATCTTCAACCAGCCCGGTTCCAGCGTAAAGCAGATTCGGCGGATCCGCCCAAGGCGTCATCAGGGAGCGCGACATGCGCAGTTTCGGTCTTGCTCTTGTTTCCCTCGCGCTTTTCGCCTTTGGCGCCATGGCGCAGGAGCGCCCCAAGACCTTCCGGGACGAGGCCCTCGCCAGCGACGTCATCCGTCTTGAGCAACAACTGAAAAAAGACAACGCCGCCGCGCCTGCGCGCCCCATCAGCGATCTCGCCCGTGAAGCCCTGCAGTTTGTCAGGAACGGCAAACCCCGGGACGCCCTGCGCCCCCTGGGCGCGGCTCTGGTTCTGACGCCCGATGACGTCAATCTCTGGACGGCCTATGCGCGCGCCGCCCTCGCCATCAGCCTGAATGTCGACGAGCCGGACCGTTACGCCCAGTTCAAGACAGCGACCGCCGCCGCCTTTGGCGGCTATCTGCGGGCGGCGACGCCTGCCCAGGAGGCCACGGCGCTGGCCTTGCTCGGGGATATCCACGTCAGGGGTCAGGATTGGCGGCCCGCCCTCAACGCCTATCGGGCGAGCCTCGAGCGCTCCAATGCGGCGGCTGTGCGCGCCGCTTATGAACCGCTGCGCGAGAAATATGGGTTTCGCGTGCTGAAGGAACGAATCGACAGCGATTCCGCCTCGCCCCGCGCCTGCTTTCCCTTCTCCGAGCCGCTGGCGCGCGGCACGGTGGATTTCTCCCCCTTTGTCGCGGTCTCCGGCGGCGGCGCTACGGCGGTCACCACGGAAGATCAGCAGCTCTGCGTGGAGGGCCTGAAGCACGGCCAGCGTTACGCCATCGTGCTGCGCCAGGGCCTGCCTTCGGCGGTGGGCGAAAATCTGCTCAGGAATGCGGACTTCGAAATCTATGTGCGCGATCGCGCCCCGCAGGTGCGCTTCACCGGCAAGAATTATGTTCTGCCGCGCGTGGGGCAGGAGGGTGTGCCGCTCGTTTCCGTCAATACGCCGCGCGTCTCCGTGGACATCATCCGTGTCGGCGACCGCAATTTGCCGGGCATGGTGCGCTCCTCCGATTTTCTGGCGCAGATCAGCGGCGACAAGGCCAAGACCCTCGTCAACGAGACCGGCGTGAAGGTCTGGACCGGCGCCATCGATGTGCAGCCCGAACTCAACAAGGAAGTAATCACCGCCTTTCCCGTGATGGAAGCCGTGCCGAAGATGGAGCCCGGCGTCTATGTGATGGTGGCGCGCGCGGGCGACAAGGCTGTCACCGCAGGCCAGCCCGAGCAAAATGCGGCGAAGAGCGACGACGATCCGCGCGGCTATAATCCCGACGATTGGTCCATGGAGGCGACCCAATGGTTTGTCGTCTCCGACATCGGCATGACCAGCTTCTCGACCTCTGACGGCATTCATGTGCTGACCCGTTCGCTCGCCAGCGCCCGGCCCCTGGCGGGGGTCGAGCTGCGGCTCGTGGCGCGCAACAACGAGATCCTCGCCACGCGCATGACAGCCGCCGATGGCCATGTGAAATTCGATCCGGGCCTCGCGCGTGGTCTGGGCGGCATGGCGCCGGGCGTGGTGATCGCCAGCGATGCGGTGGGGGATTACAATTTTCTCGATCTCGGCGGCTCGCCCTTCGATCTGACAGATCGCGGCGTGAAGGGTCGCGAGGCCTCCTCAGCCCTTGACGCCTTCCTCTATGCGGAGCGCGGCGTCTATCGCTCCGGCGAGACGGTGAACATCACGGCGCTGGCGCGCGATCCGCGCGGCGTGGCTGCGAGCGGCGCGCCGCTCACCCTCGTGGTGAAGCGTCCCGATGGCGTCGAATACAAGCGCGCCAGCGTCGCCGATCAGGGCCTTGGCGGGCGCGCCTGGTCCATCGCCCTGCTGCCCGGCGTCGCCACCGGCACATGGCGGGTGATCGCCTATGGGGACCCCAGGGCGCCCGCCATTGGCCAGACCAGCTTCCTCGTCGAGGACTATGTGCCCGAGCGGCTGGACGTGACCCTGACGCCCCGCGACGCCTTCGTGCGCAGCGCCCAGAAGACGCGCATCGATGTGGATGCGCGTTACCTCTATGGCTCTCCCGGCGCGGGCCTCGCCGTGACCGGCGCCATTACCCTGCGCGCCATTTCCGACGGCGCTGTGCAGGGTCGGCCCGGCTTTGTGGCGGGCCTGCTCGATGAGGATTTCGAGACGATCAAGGCGGAGCTTGCTGACCCCGTCGAGACCGACGCCAGTGGCAAGGCGAGCGTCGAACTGGCGATTCCCCCCGCCAAGGGCGCAAGGCCGCTGGAGGCCCGGATTCTCCTGCGGGCGGGCGAGACCGGCGGGCGGGCGGTGGAGCGCTCCATCACCCTGCCAGTGCGCGCGCAGAATGGGCTGATCGCGGTCAAGAAACTCTTCGGCGAATTGTCGGAAGGGTCCATGGCGGGTTTTGACGTCATGGCGCTGGCGCCCAATGGGGAGCCCACAGCCAAGCGCGGCCTCATCTGGTCGCTCTATCGCGTGAGCAATGATTACCAATGGTATCGCTCTGACGGGCGCTGGGGTTTCGAGCGGGTCAAATCCTCGCGCCGCATCGCCGATGGACGGTTTGACGCGGCCAGCGACGGCATGGGCCGCATCGCCGCCGCCGTCGCCTCGGGCGCCCATCGTCTCGACATTCGCGCGGAGGACGGCTCGCTGGCGCCGACCTCGATTTCCTTCAATGTGGGCTGGTCGGGCGACGCCTCCGCCGAGAGCCCCGATCTCCTGCAGATCACCCTCGACAAGCCCCACTATCGCAGCGGCGAGACCATGCGCGTCTCCGTCAATTCGCGCTTTGAAGGCAAGGCCACCCTCGCCATCGTCGGCGACCGCATGGAGGACTTGCAGACCTTTGATGTGAAGATCGGCGACAGCGTGATCGAGGCGCCGATCAAGGCTGATTGGGGCGCCAGCGCCTATGCGGTGGTGATCGCCCATCGCCCCCTCGATCAAGCCGCCAAGCGCATGCCGGGCCGCGCGCTGGGCCTCGCCTGGTTCGGCGTTGATCAGGACGCGCGCAAGCTCAGCCTTGCCATGGAGGTTCCCGCCAAGATGGAGCCCCGCCAGAAGCTCTCGATCCCCCTGCGGGTCGATGGTCTGGCGGCGGGCGAGGAGGCCTATGTGACCCTCGCAGCGGTGGATGTGGGCATCTTGAATCTCACGCGCTACCAGGCGCCGGACGCCACGAAATTCTTCTTCGGTCAGCGGGTGCTGGGCGCGGAGGTGCGCGATCTCTATGGCTATCTCATCGATGGCATGCAGGGCGCGCGCGGCGCCATCCGCTCGGGCGGCGATGGGGGCGCGCGGCTGGAGGGCGAAAAGCCCACGCAAGAACCGCTCTCGCGTTATTCGGGCCTCGTGAAGGTCGGCGAGGACGGCGTGGCGCGGGTCGATTTCGACATTCCCGCCTTTAACGGAACGATGCGCCTCATGGCGGTCGCCTGGTCGAAGGGCCGCGTGGGCGAAGCGAGCAGCGATGTCATCGTGCGCGATCCCGTGGTGGTGCAGGCGACCCTGCCGCGCTTCCTCTCGCTGGGCGATCAATCGCGGCTGCATCTGCAGATCGCCAATGTGGAGGCGCCGGCTGGCGACTATCAGCTTGATCTCGATTTTCAGGGTCCGGTAACCCTGCCCGCCAGCGCCCTGCGCCAGACCGTCAAGCTGGCGGCCAATGGCAAGGCGGAGCTGCGCATTCCCGTCATCGCGGGCGGCGTTGGTCAGGCGCGGATTGATCTTGCTCTGCGCGGGGGCAATTTCAACGCCACGCAGGCCTTCGCGCTGACCGTCAATTCGGGCGCCGCCGAACTCTATCGGCGCAGCGTGCGCACCATCGCGCCAGGCGCCAATGTGATGCTGACGGGCGATCTGTTGCGCGATTTCGTGCCGGGCTCCGGCGCTGTGAATGTGGCTGTGTCGGGCTTTGGCGCCATCGACGCGCCCGCCTTGTTGCAGGCGCTGGATCGCTATCCCTATGGCTGTTCCGAGCAGATCGTCAGCCGGGCCATGCCGCTGCTCTATGTCAACAATCTCGCGGCGTCCGAGGCGCTGGCCATCGATCCCCGGCTCGATGACCGCATCAAGGACTCCATCGAGCGTCTGATGACGCGGCAGGGCAGCAACGGCGCCTTTGGGCTGTGGGTGCCCTATGGCGCCGACGACCTCTGGCTGCACGCTTACGTCACGGACTTTCTGACGCGGGCGCGGGAGAAGAATTTCGCCGTGCCCCAGCGGGCCTTCGAGCAAGCGCTCGATCATCTGCGCAACACGGTGGTCAACGTCAACGAGGTCAACAAGGATCAGGCGGAGGGGATCGCCTATGCGATCTATGTGCTGGCGCGCAATGGCAGGCCGGTGATCAGCGATCTGCGTTATCTCGCGGATTCGAAGCTCCGGAGCTTCGCCTCGCCGCTGGCCCGCGCCCAGCTCGCCGCAGCCCTCGCCCTGCTGGGAGATCGAGGCCGCGCCCGCGATGTCTTCGCCTCCGCGAGCGATCAGCTGGCGAACGCCTCGGGCGCGTCGGTGGCGCGCGCCGATTATGGATCGCGCCTCCGCGACAGCGCGGCCCTGCTGGCGCTGGGGGCGGAGATGGGCGCCGAGCGCGCGCAGCTCATCCGGGCCAATGCGGTTCTGGAGCGCGAACGCGAGACGCCGCGCTATGCCAGCACCCAGGAAAACGCCTGGATGGTGCTGGCAGCCGAGGCGCTGGCGCAGGACGCAGCCGGGCTGACCCTGACCGTCAATGACGCCCCCTACAAGGGCTCGCTCTATCGCCGCTGGAGCGATCTGGCGCTGGAGAGCGGGCCGGTGGTGATCGGCAACACGGGCTCGGCTCCCGTTCGCCTCGTGCTCACCACCTCCGGCAATCCCTCCCTGCCCGAGCCTGCGGCGGAGCAGGGCTATCGGGTCGAGCGCAATTACTTCACGCTGGCGGGCGCGCCGCTGGAGATGGGCCAGGCGCTGACCCAGACCCAGCGTTTCGTGGTGGCGTTGAAGGTGACGGAGCTGGAAGCCTCCTTCGCCCGGCTGCTGCTCGTGGACCGGCTGCCCGCTGGCGTCGAGATCGACAATCCCGAGCTCTTCGAGGGTGGCGATGTGGCGGATCTCGCTTTCCTCAAGCAGACCGTGACGCCCGTGCATTCGGAGGCGCGGGACGACCGTTTCGTCGCGGCCTTCGAGCGCAAGGGCGATGAAAAGGCCGAGTTCACCGTGGCCTATGTGGCCCGCGCCGTGACGCCCGGGCGCTATGTGCTGCCGCCCGCCACCATCGAGGACATGTACCGGCCCCAGCGCTTTGGCCGCACCGCCTCGGGCGCGCTGGAGGTGATGGAGCGGCGCTGATGGGGAGCGATCAGCAGCACACGCCAACATGGCGCTGGGCGCTTGGCGCCCTTGCGGCCTTTGTCGCCGTGGGAGCGCTGGGGCTGTGGACCCTTATTCAGGCGCTCGGCCCGCTGGATGTCTCCGCCGCCGCCCGGGGCTCGACCATTGCGGTGGATCGCGAAGGCAGGCTGCTGCGCGCCTTCACCGCCCCCGACGGGCGCTGGCGCCTGCCGGTGGAGGTCGGGGATGTAGACCCCCGCTTCTTCAATCTGCTCATGGCCTATGAGGACCGCCGGTTCCGCTCCCACCATGGGGTCGATCCCCTCGCCATGGCCCGGGCCGCCGGGCAGATGGCGCGCAATGGCCGTGTGGTCTCCGGCGCCTCCACGCTCACCATGCAGGTGGCGCGTCTGCTGGAGCCGCGCGACGAGCGCACGCTGGCCGCCAAGCTGCGCCAGATGGTGCGCGCGGTGCAGCTGGAGCGGGCCTATGGCAAGGACGAGATCCTCGGATTCTATCTGGCGCTGGCGCCCTATGGGGGCAATCTGGAGGGGGTGCGGGCGGCGAGCCTCGCCTATTTCGGCAAGGAGCCCAGGCGCCTGAGCGACGCGGAGGCCGCCCTGCTGGTGGCGCTGCCGCAGGCTCCGGAGGCGCGTCGTCCCGACCGGGCGCCCGAAACAGCGCGGCGCGCCCGCGACCGGGTGCTGGACCGGGCCATGGCCAAGGGCGCCCTGAGTGAGGCCGAGGCCATGGCCGCGAAGGCGGACCCTGTGCCGCAGGTCCGCGCCGCCTTCCCCATGCTGGCGCCCCACGCCACCGAGGCGGGCCTGCGCGCCACGCCGGGCCTGCGGGTGCAGCGCTACGCCTTCGACGCAAGGCTGCAGGCGGGGCTGGAGGCTCTGGCCCGCGACAGCGTGGCGCGGCTGGGGCCGAAGCTCTCCATCGCCATGGTGGCCATCGACAACGCCAGCGGCGAGGTGCGCGCCCATGTGGGCGGCGCGGACTATCTGTCAAGCGAGCGGGCGGGCGGCGTCGATCTGGCGCTGGCGGTGCGCTCGCCGGGCTCGGCCCTGAAACCCTTCATCTATCTGCTCGCCTTCGAGGCCGGGGTCGCCCATCCCGAAACCATGCTGGAGGATCGGCGGGCGCGGTTCGGCCTCTATGCGCCGGAGAATTTCGACCTGACCTTTCAGGGGCAGGTGACGGCGCGGGCAGCCCTGCAAAACTCTCTCAACATTCCCGCCATCGCGCTCTTGAACGAGGTCGGCCCCGCGACCTTTCTGGCGCGCCTGCGCAATGCGGGTGCGGAAATCGCCATGCCCGACGATAGCGCCCCGGGGCTCGCCATCGGCCTGGGGGGCCTGGGGATCCGCCTCACCGATCTGACGCGGCTCTATGCGGGCCTCGCCCGTGCGGGCCGTATGCCCGGCCTCGTCGAGCGGCTGGACCAGTCGCGCCCCATGGCCGATCGGCGCATCGCCGAGCCCGTGCCGGCCTGGTATGTCTATGACGTCTTGCGCGGCGCCCCGCCGCCGGACCATGCGCTGGGCGGGCGCATCGCCTTCAAGACCGGCACCTCCTATGGCTATCGCGACGCCTTCGCGGTGGGCTTTGACCGCAACCTGACCATCGGCGTCTGGGTGGGCCGCGCCGACAATGGGACCTCGCCGGGGCTGGTGGGCCGCGCCGTCGCCGCGCCCATCCTGTTCGACGCCTTCGCCCGCAGTGGCGGCGCGCAGGAGTTGATCGCCGCGCCCCGCGACGCCCTGATGGCGCCAACCGCCAAGTTGCCGCCGCCCCTGCGCCATCTGCGCAAGGATGCGCCCAAGACCCTGGAGGCCTCCGCCATCGGCGCCCTCAAGATCGCCTATCCCCCGGACGGCGCCCGCATTGATCTGGATCTGCCCCATGCGGACGAGCCGCGCCTCGCCCTGAAGGCGCAGGGGGGCGCGCCGCCCTTCCTCTGGATGGTGAACGGCGCCCCGGTGGGCGAGCCGGAGCTGCGCCGCCAATCCCAATGGCGTCCCGATGGGGCGGGCTTCGCCCGGGTGTCGGTGATCGACGCCATGGGGGCGAGCGACAGCGTCGTGGTGCGGCTGGAATAAAGCTCTGGCTTGCCAATGGGGCTGTGCGGCCGCACAATCGCGCAGTTCTGGCGGAGCCAGATGAGGACCGCTTGCAGGGCGTTTTCTGCCGATGACGGGATAGTCCCCATGTGTGACGCGTATCGTCGATTCTTTCTGGTGGGCGGCGCCGCCAGCCTGACCCTCGCCCTCGCAGGCTGCAAAACCAGCGGCCAGCCGAACCAGTTGGCCGCCCGCCCCAATCCCAAGGCGGAGACCCTGTCAGCGGCGGAGCGCGCCGCCGCCTCCCCGCGCTACATGGCGCTTTATGGCGCGGTGTCCGACAAGTTTCCGGTCAATGCGCTCAAGCCCGGCGTGGTGCCGGAAATGTACTGGCGTAGGGAAGTGGATTACGTCAGCGGCGAGCCGTCCGGGACAATTATCGTCGATCCGCGCGCCCATTATCTTTATTTCGTGCTGAGCGGCGACCGGGCCATGCGTTATGGCGTGGGCGTGGGCAAGGAAGGGTTTGGCTGGAATGGGATCGCCACCATCAAGTCCAAGCAGGAATGGCCGGACTGGTATCCGCCCATGGAAATGATCGAGCGCGATCCCGCCATCAAGGAGCGGGTCGGCACGCTGCAAAGCGGCATTGGCGTGCCCGGCGGTTTGAGCAATCCACTGGGCGCCCGCGCCATGTATCTATGGCAGGGCAACAAGGACACGCTGTTTCGCATCCACGGAACGCTGGAGCCCTGGACCATCGGCAAGAATGTCTCGTCCGGCTGCATCCGCATGGTGAACCAGGACGTGATCGATCTCTATGGCCGCGTCGCTGCGGGGGCGACTGTGAAGGTGATTTAGCCGCGACGCGGTTTTGACCGCGCCGCAGTTCAGCAATCCCGATCAATGCACCGCGTCGCCCTTGGCGAAGATGGCGTCGAAATCGGCCTGTGAGACCGTGCTGATCTCCCACCAGGTATTGTTGAGATCCTTCAGCTTGAAGGAGGGATGGCCACTCGTGGTCTCGACGGCCAGCACCTCCCTGATGCCATAGTCGTCCTTGAGGGACAGGGCGGTCGCATGGGCGGATTCAACCTCCGCCGCGCTTTCGACCGAGAGCACGAAGCGGTTTTCGATGGGCTGCTCCTTGCAGTCTCCATCCTGAATGTTCACGCAGACCACGGACCAGGGCCCGCCCTTCCACATGTACTGCGCTTCCTTCACGGGACGGATGATGTCGAGGCCGAGGAACTCCACGAGGAAGCGCCGGGTGGCCACCATATCCGTGCATTCGATGGTGCCGTGGGAGAAGAAATCATTCTTGATGATGGGCGTCACTGCTGACATGTGCGATCTCCCTTGGTTCAGGCCTGTTCGGCCCATTGCACGTTTTTCGCGCGCAGCGAGGCATAGGTGATGTCGGGGGTGCGATACTCGACCTCCCACCAGTTTGTGTCCTTGTCCACGAAATAGACCGCGTAGGAGCCGTTGCGGAAGAAGGGTTTTTGCACGCGGGTGATGCCATATTCCGCCTTGTTGGCGGCGAGCTTTTCATAGGCTTCGTCAACGGCGGCCTGGGTCGCGACTTCGAAGCCCCAGTGATTGAGCATCTCCTGGCCCACAGGAACCTCCGCCATCTCCCGCACTTCCAGCACCCAATAGGGCTTGCCATGCTTGGCGCCGCCGGGCTGGTGGCCCTTGTCGCGCACATACATCAGGCACTTGGAAGGCTGAACGCATTCCATGCCCATGACCTCCTCATACATACGGCGCGCGCGCTTGAGATCGGTGGTCACCAGCGTGCCCGCGATCATGGAGGTGGTCTTGATATGGGGGTTTGGCACATTCGGTTGAATGGTCATGGGTTCGTCTCCCTTGGGTCTAGAGATCGAGGACAAGCGTTTGGCCAGGCTTTGCGCGGGATACGCAGACCTGCAGCACTTCGCCTTTTTCATCATCGTCGAGCACGTCGTCCCTATGGTCGACCTCGCCCGACAGATAGGTCACGCGGCAGGTGCCGCAGCGGCCAGTGGAGCAGAGCGTCTTGATCCTGACGCCCTCGGCTTTCAGCACCGCCAGAATGCTCTTGTCGGCGGGGACCGTGAAGGTCTTGCCGGTTTTCTTGAGCTGAATCTCGAAGGGCTGGTCGTTGTTCACGGGCGCGAGATCGGCCTCGCTGCCCTTGAACAATTCATAATGCACCGTGCCCTTGGGCCAATCGGCGGCGGCTTCCTTCACCGCCTTGATGAGGCCAAGGGGTCCGCAAACATAGACATGGCCAGCAGCCGGGCGCCTGGCGAGCAGGGCTTTCAGATCGATCCCCTTGGCGGGATCGCCGCCGTCGAAATGGGTATGCAGGCGCTCGCCATGACGCTTTTCAAGCGCGCCCAGAAAGGCCGCATCGTCGGCGGAGCGCGCGCAATAGTGGAGATCATAGGCCTTGCCAAGCGCCTGCAACCGCGCCGCTATGGACATGATGGGCGTGACGCCGATGCCGCCGGCGATGAGGATATTGGCGTCGCCGGCTTCATAGAGGGGAAAGTCATTCAGCGGCGCCGAGGATTGCAGGATGTCGCCTTCTTTGAGGCTATGGTGAATGAAGGACGAGCCGCCTGTGCTCTCCGATTCACGCAGCACGCCCAGCACATAGCGATGGGTTTCGTGTGGGTCGTTCAGCAGGGAGTAGCTGCGCGTCACGTCATCGCCCAGCGTCAGATCGATATGGGCGCCAGCGGTGAAGGCGGGCAGATCGCCGCCATCAGCCGCCACGAGTTCGACGCATCTGACGCGCGCCGTCTCGCTTGTGAGATGATTGACCTTGAGTTCCAGCACCGTCTCGCTCCCAGCGTCTTTGCTTGGGGGTGCCCTCCCACGGGGGAGGGTCGCCGCCTCTAGATGTCCAGCTTGAAAAGCTTCGCCGCATTGGTCCGGCCGATCTTTTCCTTGTCGGCGTCGGAGATCTCGAGATTGTCGAACCAGAGGGCGGCATGATCGACATTCTCGAAAGGCCAGTCCGTGGAGAACAGGATCCGGTCCGTGCCGATCTCCATGATGGAGTTCACCAGCGAGGGCGTGCAGAAATTGCCGGACACCGTGATCCAGAAGTTCTTCTGGAAATAGTGCCGCAGCGGATGCTTCGCCGGATAGGGCAGGGGCATCTTCATCCAGGCGTTGTGGTTGTCGATGCGCCAGAGCGAGAAGGGAATGCCCTCGCCCATATGGCCGATGATGATCTTGAGGTTGGGATGCTCATCGAAGAGCCCCGAGCCCATCAGGCGCAGGGCGTGGACGGCGGTCTCGTTGCCGAAGGCCCATTTGGGGCCCAGCAGCCATTCCGCGCCCTTGTACATCTTGCCCCAGGAGGGGATGGGATTGCGCGGATGCAGGTAGAAGGGCACATCCAGCTGCGCCACCAGCGCCCAGAAGGGCCGGTAGCGGGGATCGTCCAGATAGACGCAGTTCTCGGGATCGTCGATCTGCGAGAAGCCGTTGACGAGAATGCCCCGGAAGCCCAGATCCTTCACGCAACGCTCCAGCTCGCGGCAGGCGTGGTCGGGATCCTGCAGCGCCAGCGCGGCCAGGCCCTGGAAGCGGGTGGGGTTCTTGACGATCTCGCCCGCCATCAGATCGTTGGAGCGCGCGGCGATGTCGATGGCCTGGGCGCGGTCGGGAATCGCCTGCACGGCGGGGGCGTTGAGGGACAGGAGCATCATCTCCATGCCCCAGGCGTCCATCTGGGCGATGCGCTGCTGCTGGAAGTCCAGCAGGCGGGCGCGGGCCTCCGGCCACAGATGCAGGGGCACGAAGGGGCGGGAATCGTCCAGCGTGCTCTCGATGGCGAAATGCTCTTCGAGCCCGATCTTGCCCTTCATCGCGTCTGCTCCCGTTCATCTTGCGGGGCCCGAAAGCCCTTTGGAGTGATGGACGGCGGCTGCGTCAGCCCCGATCCAAACCTGCGGCAAGATAGCCGCGAAACCTGGAATCGACAAAATAATTTTCCCGGGTCGCTGACTGGCGCAGGCTTAGCGCGGGGGAGGCTCCATGCCGCGCTCTTCGTACCATTTTTCGCACTCGTCGAAGGCGGCCTGCAGGCGGGCATGGCGCTCGTTCACCAGTTCGCGCGCCCAATTGTGGGTGAAGATGTAGAATTCCCCCTTGCGAATGCCCCGCAGCACCCGCTCTCCCACCACATCGGGCGCCAGGCCCTCGTCGAGGCGATGGGCGAATTGCTCGCTCTGCGCCCGCTGGAAGGCGCCGCCCATGCGCTGCGGGCGGGCGCGGCCCGAATGGAAGATGCCGGTGCGCACGGCTGCGGGCGCGAGGATGGACAGGCCGATGTTCGAGCCCTCAAGATCCAGCTCCAGCGCCTCGCTGATGGCCACCACCGCATATTTCGACATGGAATAGGGCCCGGTGTCCCAGCCCGGGGTGACGCGAAAGCCCGCGATGGAGGCGGTGTTCACGATATGCGATTCCTCCCCATGGGCGCGCATGTGGGGGACGAAGATCTGGAATCCATGGATCACCCCGTAGAGGTTGACGCCCAGCACCCACTCCCAATCCTTCGCGGGCATCTGTTCGATGGGCACCCCATGCATGGAGACCCCCGCATTGGCGCAGAAGACATGGACATGGCCGAAGGCGTCGAAGGCCTGCTGCGCGGCGCGCTCCAGCTGCTCCTTGATGCTGACGTCGGCCTCCACGGCGAGCGCCTGCGCGCCGAGCCGGTTGATCTCGCCCAGCGCCTGCTCCAGCCCCTCGCGACGGATGTCGCACAACACGATGTTCATGCCCTGCCTTGCGAAGGTGCGCGCCATGCCAAGGCCGATGCCCGAACCCGCGCCCGTGATGAAGGCGGTCTTGCCCTGGAAGTTTTGCATCTGTGATGATCTCCTGAATGAACAAAGGTCAGCAATGCCGGGACTTGCGGGTGATCAGGGCGCGGCCCGCTGGTGATCCCCGGCAGGGCTGCATGGTTCCCTCTCCAGATGCGCAGCTTCGGCTGAAAGAAGCCGAAAACGCTCTTTTTTCGACTTTCAAATAAAGTTCATCATGGTGATCAATTTGCGTCAAGGCGGTATTTTGGAGAGGCGCGTGATGGCTGGCGCCTTCATGATTTGAAGGAAGGTGCGCGTCCGCCTGGCGAACCCTTGTGAGCGCGTGAATCGCCCCAGGGATCTGCGCAGGCGCTTAATTTACATGACGGATAAGCGTCACTCAGGCGGGGCTGTCGATGACTTCAAAAATGAGCGCGCTTTGGTGGAGGGCGCCATATTCGTTTTTGACGGTGACGTTGAGGCGATGCAGGCCGGGGGAGAGGTCGGCGGGCAGCGTGGTTTGCCACATATGGCTGCTGGGCTCGGCGCGCACCCAGGGTTTTTTGCTCGAGCCGGCTTTGCGGAAAAGATCTTCCGTCAGGGGATCGGCGCGGAACGTGCGCGCCATGATTGAAGGCGACCAGCCGCTGACGCAGGCTTCGACTGTGGTGCGGGGGCCGCCATCGAACACATTCACGAGGATTTGGGCCTCTTGCAAATTGCTCCGCGCGACGGCGCTGGTGGCGAGGCTGCGCGCCTGCACGGGGTCGCTGTCGCAGGCGACCATGATTCGCATCTGCGCGGGCTCACGCGCGGAGACAAAGCGCGTTTTATAGTTCGCGCCGTCGATGCTGAGCACATGCCAGCCATTGGGCGAGCCATCGCAGCTCTGGGCCAGCGGCAATCCCAGGGGGTCCAGAGGGCCGCTCCACCAGGAGCCCGAAAGCGCCGTGAGGATGTGATGATGATGCAGGGCGCCATGGGGTAGCGGGATATAATGATGTTCGGTGGTGTGCATATGGCCTGCGAAACTCACGCAGGGGCGCTCGCCGACCAGCGCCAGCAGCGCGTCCCGGTCGGCGGTGTTGGAGCTGGCGTCATGGGGGTCGGCCATGCTGACGAGGGGAATATGCATGCAGAGCACGATGAGCCGGTCCTGCGGCGTATCGCTTAAAAGGGATTCGACAAAGGCGAGATTGTCGGCGCCGATGCGTCCGGCGTAGCGGTGGGATCCGTCCTGATGACCCAGCCAATCCACATTATCGAGCATGACGAAGGTGGCTTGCCCATATTCGAAGGCGTAGGTGGTGGGGCCGAACACACGCCGCCAGGGGGCGCGCGCCCCTGCGGCGTCGGGCGCCGAGAAATCGAGGTCGTGATTGCCCGGCAGGTTCCACCAGGGCGCGCCGATCTGCGCAATGACCTGATTGTAGCGCTCGAAAAGCGCGTGATCGTCGCCGACGAGGTCGCCCAAAGTCAGGCCGAAGGCGGCGCGCGAGCCTGAGAATCCACTGGCGATCTGGGCGCGCAGATAGTCCAGCTCCACGCTGTTGGATGGCTGGGGATCAGCAAACATCATCACGTCGAAGCTAGCATCTTCGGTTGCGCGTTCAAGCGTGAAATCGAGGCTGCGCGCGGGGTCGGGTTGATGATGGATGCGCGATAGCATCGTCTTGGGATCGCGCGGCGCGGACCAGCCTGCTGGCTTGATGACAAAGATGGAACCCTCGCCATTGGGGGGCAGGGCGTAACGCCCGGCGTCATCGGTGCGGGTGATGTCGCGCCCATTGGAGACGCGCACGCCTCGCAGTCCCTGGCCTGTGGCCGCATCATGCACGAAGCCGTGCAACAAGGGGGAAGAGGCCTGCGCAGCGGATGATCGGGGCAGTGAGCCCAGCGCCAGCGCGCCGCCGCTCAGGCGAAAGAGATCTCGTCGCGAGGGATATAGGTCGGCCATGCTCGGCATCCTCCAGCAGTGAGGATGCGCAAATCAGATTCGTTCAACAGGAATGCGAAGGAGCGATGACTGTTTGACGACAAGAGCGAGATGGCCTCAGGCGGCCCGGGCCTTCGGGCGCCAGATCGTGGTGGTGGCCATGGTGGCGATGGCGAGGGTCGAGAAGGCTGCGGAGCCCCAGAAGACCAGCTGGGGATGGCCGATGTCGAGCAACCAGCCATAGAGTGGCGGGCCCAGAATCTGGCCGCCCGAATAGCCTGTGGTGACGAAGCCGAAAAGGGTGCCCACGCTCACATCGGTCGCCGCATGGCGCACCGAGACATCGCGCGAGGCGTTGACGAGGCCCCGCAAGGCGCCCGCCGCCCCCACGAGCCCGATCACGATCCAGAAGGGGACCAGCCCCAGGCCCGCGATGACGATGAGTGCGCCGGAGACGAGAAAACAGACGCAGAGCAGCAGTT
>CAMDOY010000040.1 GCA_945903655.1 Rhizobium sp. Q54
GACGCCGTCGCAACCATTCTCAATAAAGAGACGCGTCGCGCGGTCAACGCAATCGGCAGTCGGGTTTTCTCGCGTGGCGTCAAAGCATGCGGGAGCCTTGTCGCGGCCAAAGGATTCCATGAGCCGAGCGACATGGCCCGCCCTCACCAATCCCTGGTCCGTGACCAAAAGCGGTTTCGCAATCTTCATGCGATGAAGATAGTCCGGCAAATTGAGCGCCGCATTCTCCCCTAAAACCAATTCCGGGATTTGAAGAGACAGCAGCATCGCGGGACCCCTTTATATCTTCATCGGCACTCACCACCCAAAATCGCAGGGGCGACGCTCAATCAGGTATGAATTCGGCACGGAAAATCGACAAGGGGTCAACACCCGGCGCATCCGGGGTTTCGATCCACATGTCGAAGACGATTTCCTTCGCAGGCGTCACCTCGACCACGCGCGCATGGGTATAGGAGGAATGATTGGCGAAGGTGGGCTTTCCATCGATTGTGCTAACGCCGCCATAGGTGATGAGGGTGTTGCCAGTCTTGGGAAGCCGAAGCGCCCCGCTTTGGTAGCAGGAAAAGAGCCGCTCTTTAGGCGCAGACCCATAGGACCAGACCTCTCGCACCGTCATGTTTTTCTCGTCAATTTCGTATTCCACCGCACGACTGTAACTCTCCTCAGCACTCATTTTTTTGCCGAATGGCACAGCGCGGAAATTTCCGTTATCAAAACAAAGGATATTCCCACTCGGCGTCACGCTGCAATCGTGCTGATGATATTGCCACCCCACGGCGCCAATAGGTTTCAGCAATTTCTCAGACCAGGGCGCCTTCCAGTTGCCATGGTCGCCCAAAATCCAAGTCAATTCGCCGGTGCTGCGCTTGAACTTGATGATGCAATCTTGTGTGCGCAGCGAAACGAGAATGGAATCATCAGCTGCGCTATAGGTGGCGGCGTTGGCGTGGCACCAATCAAAACTACCGGGAATGCCGCGCTCACGCCAATAGACAGAGCAGCTTCCATAGCACAGACGGTAGGGGTCCAGCATATCCAGAATGGACCACTGATTCACAACAGCGCCTGCCGGGCTGACCTCATAAATCACATCGCCGACCACCTTTGCGTCGCCTAAGGGCGCATTAGGATCGTCATCTTTCTGCGGCCAATTCGGGAATTGGCGAGCCTCGGCGCCAAGCAAAAGGAAATTGCCATTGGGGAAAACGTTGATGCGATGGTGAAAGAGCGGAATATCGAGGGGAACGCTTCCGCTGGGCGCCCGCGCCCCTTTGGGATCATTGGGAACATGCCATGATCTCACCAGTTCTCCCTGCGGCATGGCCTCCCGCAATTCACCACCCTTTGGCAAGGAGAACAAAATATTCCCGTTGCTCAAAACACAGGTGTCCTGAGGCTGCTGGTCGAACTCCCAATTGATCACGAATTCGCCTTGTGGATTGATCCCGACAATCCAACCAAAGCTTCCCGTCAAATCGGCCCAACCACCGGGGCGCACATTGAACAGCACAAGACCTGGCTCGCGCTTTTCGGGAACGCAAGCGACGAGACGATGGGGTGGAAGGTTGCTTGATTTCATGACCGTGATCCCTGATGTCTTCTTGCGTCCAACTTTCGTCCCGAAATCATTTCACCCTCCGGGACTTCATTATTCTTTCACGCGCGCCTGCGCGCCCGCGGGGATTGATCGACATTCGCCAATAGCTCCTGCGTCAATTGCTCCATCAGATGCGCGCGCGTGTTCGCATAGGCCGGATCATCCCAACGATTATGGGTTTCATCGGGATCATTGCGGTGATCATAGAGCTCGCCCCAGGTCTCGCCCTTATAAATGGTCAAGCGATGTTCATCAGCCAGCAGCGTTCGCACCATGCAGGCCTCTTTGAAACCCATGCGCGCCATGTTGTCCTGATGCTCGATCACAAGACGATCCCGCAATGCGGACGATCCATCCAGATTGTGCAAGAGACTTTTGCCTTGAATGCCGAAATAGGGCTTCAAGCCGGCCCGCTCGATGATGGTTGGCGCGATATCAACCGTCGAGGTCAACGCATGCGACACAGCGCCCGCCCGCGCGCGCGGGTCGGCCCAGATGAAAGACACGTTATTGATGGAGCGCAGCATCAACGCGCCCTTCAGGAGGAGATTGAAGTCGCCGAGGTAATCGCCGTGATCCGAAGTGAAGACCACAATGGTGTTTTCGGCTTTTCCGCTTCGTTGCAGAGCGGCCATCACCTCGCCAATGGCGTCATCGATCATGGTGATCATGCCGCACGAGAGGGCCATGGCTTCTTTCAGCTCCTGCTCGCTCGCCATGAAGGCTTCCTGCCCGCTGGCGACCCGCTCCCCATTGGTCCATCGATCGTACAACCAGCGCATGGGCGGGATGGGGTTCTTATGGGCCTCATAGGGCAAGCGCGGCTGAAAATCAGCGGGGTCATACATGTCCCAATATTTGCCTGGCGGCGTAAAGGGATGGTGGGGATCGGGAAAGGAGACGAAAGCAAAGAAGGGGTCTTCGCTTTTGGCCGCCTGCTCCAGATAGTCAATGGCGCGATCACGAATGAAGGAGGTAGGATAAAGCGCCTCGGGAACCCTGGTGCGAATGGCCTGTGGGCATGAGTAATTATGCGGCAACTGGTTCTTCGGGTCGCGCCAAGCTTCCGCCTCCGGCGACTGCGCCCTCAACCATTGGGCATAGTGCCCATTGCAGTCATGACCATGACCGGTGACCATATCGACATGATCATAGCCATAATAGGGTAACTTAAACTGATAGAGCTCATCCCCAGTGTAACGCTCGGGCATCTCCTGATCATAATCGGCTGGCGGATCCTGCCAGGCTTCCTGAATTAGGCCGAGCGACGCAGGATCAACCCGCTGCTCCGCCGGAAAGCCCGTCATGGGCTGCACATGGCTTTTGCCTATGGCCGCCGTCATGTAGCCTGCCGCCCGCAACACCTGCGGAAAGGTGCTGGCGCGATAGGACAGATCACTGCCATTGTAACGCAGGCCGTGGGCGGAGGGATAGCGCCCCGTCAACAAGGACGCGCGATTGGGCATGCAGACCGGCGTCGCCACATGGAAATTGTCAAAACGCACCCCACGGGCGGCGATAGCGTCGATATGGGGTGTTTTTACGACAGGATGACCTGCGCAGCCCAGATAGTCCGCCCGGTGCTGGTCGGTGATGAGGAACAAAAAATTGGGCCGGTCGGTCATGCAACTCTCCTGATCTAAATGGGACTTTACGCCAGGCCGACGCGCGCCTTCGTCCCGTTTCCCCCGGTCTGCGGCTTTTGAGCGACTGGACCAGAACCCCAAATACTACGCGATCAACCTCTGAGGCCCCTGGCGGCCCATCCCCTTCGCAAGAAATCCGCATCTGATCCGTCCGCAGGGGCCACCGAAACCGGGCAAGCTTCGCAATCTAGATTGATTTGCCCATTATGCTAAAGCAATCTCGGCGGATACAGGCGCCATCAGGTGGCACGGAGAGCGAGACGATGGGCAAGGTCCTGCAGACGCGGTCGCTGCACAGAGGGCTCGAAATTCTCGATGAGCTCGCGCGCGGGCCCGCAAGCCTGCAGAGACTCCATGACCAGACGGGGCTCTCGAAAAGCACCCTGCGGCGACTGCTCGCCACGCTTGTGGAGCGCCGATACATCCGGCGCGGAATTTCGGATGGGATCTACCGATCAAATGTGGCGATACCAACGGCGGCCCATGGGGAGATGACATTCCGCTTCGGTCGGCTGGTCGAGGTCGCCCGCCCCCATATGATGGACCTGACCGCAAAGGTGAAGTGGCCGTCTGACCTGCACATCTATCATGCGGGACGCATGCAGATCCTGGAGTCCACCCATGGCCTGAGCCCTTTTGAAACGTCCAAAGGGGGACGTGCGGACTCCGAACTCAACCTGTTCGTTGCCGCGAGCGGTCTGGCCTATCTTGCGGCGGTAGAGCCCTCGCAAGTCCCTGCCATCATCTCGGAAGCTCAGGAGGACGAGCGCTGGTCACCCCAGCGTTTTGGGGTCACAGCGCAAAGCCTCCGGAAGGAAATCACGGAAATCCGAAGCCGAGGCTTCGCCACCCGAAGGTTGTCGCAAATCAAGCAGGATGGGCGCGACGCCATCGCCGTTCCCCTTGAGCAAGCTGGGAAACCGATCGGCGCCCTCACAATCGTCTGGCGCCGAGATTATTTGCCCGCAGGGGATTTCGCCAAAATTCACCTCAGCGACTTGAAAGATGCTGCAAGGCAAATTTCATCAAACATCTAATTTACCAGAAAACAAAAGTAGCGAGATGGAGGCCGTATAGTCATGCGAAAACAAGCGCTGCAGTGACAGCGCCTTGTCTATTCTCCAAGCCTGCCTTCAAAAGCACTCAGAGGTGCCACGCGCGCCATAGTTGGACGTTTTTCCATCTGGGCATCGAACGGGATAAACCGTGTCCGGAGGCGCATAAAAGCCGGGTGGCGCTGGCTTGCACATATTGCTGGCGGGATATGTTCCAGCAATACATTGCGCTCTGAGATCCCCATTCAAGCCCGAGGGCTTTGGCGGCTTGGGGCCATTGGGATCATTACGTCTTGCAGGGGGATCCGCAGCATAGGCGCTCACCGCCAGAGAGAGAAAAAGTCCCAAGCTTATGGCGCTGAAAGCCCCAACCCTTGAGAGCACAGACGGCGCCATCGCGACATGGTCTTGCATCCAGATTTTCATTGCCAACCTCATACCCCCAAAGCCTTCCAGCACATGGAAAACCGCAGCGATCTCATAGGAGAAGGGAAGAACGACACAGGCAAAAAAACAAAACATGCTGGATAGGCAGCGAAAGAAAATCGATCTTGATCAAATGACGTCCTGACAACAAGAACATCCATCTAGCAAGAATTACTCACCAGTTAATTTCTAAATTCAAAATAAGTCTTTTTAACGGAGCGTCGAAAAATTTAACAGCTATGGGGAGCTTCGCGAAGCCGTTCCCTTGAGTGCAGAAGAAAGGATATCATTGCAACCATATGAATTCGCGGGGCTTGAGCAATAATCAATGAAGTCTTTCAAGAAGCGAACAATTATGGAAAATCCGAAAAACCTTCCTCCAAACGTCAACTCAACAATCGATAGATACGAAAAAAATCATTAACACCGCCATGCCGACGGGGTAAAATAAAAAAAAGTCCATACTTCATTCATCACTGAAACCGCGATGCGAAATGACGGAAAGCTCTAACGCCAGACCAATGCCTGGAAACAACAAATACGTTTTTACCCCCCTCGCCTGCGCCTGACCATTGGGCTTTTTGTCACTCCTTGGGTCAGGGGCTCAGGCGAATAGACCATTCCCTCCCGGATACAGCAAGTGCCGAGCATGACCGGAGGAAGACGAAAATACACAAGCCTCATCCACTATATGCGCCGCCACCACCCGAACGCCAGGACCATCGCTTCTGCGGATTTCTTGCCTTTTTCAGGGGCTCCTGTAGGTTCACATCAAAGCTTCCTATTTCAACCATTCCGAAACAAAAAATGACCGAAATCAAACAGGACCCATCAAAAGAGGTGTCGCTCACCACGCAAACAGCGGTTTATGGTATCGGACTCTTCACCACATCTGTTTTTCACGTTGGCTCCGTCATCATTCCGCTCTACGCCTATACCTTCAATCCTAACCCCTTCGTCTTCGGCCTGGTCTTTGGTGCGGCGCATTTCCTGCCGCTTCTGTTCTCCATCCATGCGGGCGCGCTCATGGACCGCCTGGGGTCGAGGCGCGTCATGCTCTTTTGTACGAGCCTCGCCGTCCTGCTGCCGCTGACCTATCCCCTCGCGACGGACATTTGGATCCTGATCGCCCTTCAGATGATCCTTGGCCTCTGTGAGTCCATGGGATGGCTGGGCGCTCAGACCATGATCGGTCAGTACATGCATGGCCGCACAAAATATGCGGGTCGCCTGAGCTTGGTCATCCGCTTTGGACAACTTTGCGCACCGCCAATGGCTGGATTGGTCTGGGATCTGTTTGGCGTATGGGGCGCGTTTATCCTGATGTCCGTATGGGCCTCAGGAAGCGTTTTTTTCGCCCTCGCCCTGCCAGCGCAAACCAGCGCCGCGCCTGTTTTGAAAGAGCCTGCAAGAACTGAAAGCGCATTCAAAACCCTGATGCCCCGATTGGAGGACTACAGACTCGCGCTTGGTCTTTTAGGAACGCCGAGCGTTGCAGTTATCGTAGCGCTCGGCGCCATGATGCATTCGGGGAACGCAGTGCAAAGCTCATTCTACGTCGCTTGGCTGACGGAAATGGGAATCACAGGCACAGCCATTGGCTTGTTGAGCCCGGCAGGCGCCATAGGCGCGGCCCTGTTTTCCCTGCTGACCGCCCGTTTGATGCGCTATGTCGATGGCTTCTGGATTGTACTGCTTTCCCTATGGGCGGGCATCATTCTCATCTGCATCACCCCACTGCTGGGCACCTATTTTCTGCTGCAGGTCGCGATGTTTCTGCGCTCGGGCCTGAATGGTTTGGCGCAACCTCTCGTCATAACCCTCGTTCTGCGCGGCGCTGGCTCAGAAAATCAAGGCAAGGCTGTCGGCCTGCGCGGCACAGCCAACCGAACGGCGTCCATTTTGGCGCCGCTCGCCATGGGCGCCGTAGCGGAAGTCGTCGGTCTTGAGACCGCGTTTTTTGTAACGGGCGTTGCGCTGAGCCTGATCATGTCTGCGCTAGCGGTATTTCTGTATCTGAGGCGGGATGTCGCCGCCGCCGACGAGGATTAAGCGCCCTCCTCAATCGCCCATGGGCCTGCGCAAACAAACGCAAATCCAGAGCTTGGCGTTCGCAATGTGAAAGAACCGGGTTTGTGAATTAATCCCACGCTCCCGCAGGCGACGGCCCGCTTAAGATCAGGGCCTCAATATTCGCCGCGCGCGCTCAACAAGATCGGGCGTGGCGGCGTAAAGCTTCTTCACAATCGCTGAGACTTCTTCTCCAGTCTTTGGCGTAAGCCCAAGTTTCATTTTCGTGGCTTCCGCAATCAATTCCGGATCTTTCAAAGCCGCATTGAATGCGTCACGAAGCAGCTTGAGGGCCTCCGGCGGCGTCCCCGAAGGCGCCATAAAGGGGCGTCCGAACTCCTGCTGGCTCACGATCAGTTCCGCAACCCGGCGGTTCTCCCCGGTGATGAAGTTCCACATGGACGGCGCCTTGATCTCCGAAACCGGCTGCAATCCCGCCTGGACGAGAAGATTGATTTTTCCTTCCTCAAGCCACTCCGGTCGGATCGAAGCTACAGTCGCGGAGTCGAGCGCACAGACCCCCCCAACTTCTCCGCGCTCCATGGCGAGGAGCAATTCTGCAGGCCCCTTGTACCCCAGCACAACCTCAAATTGCGTGCCGGCGAGCGCATTCATGAACAGCGCATAGTCAGTTGCAGAACTCTGCGGCGCCGTGGACGCCACCAAGACCTTCGCCCTGCGAGCATCCTCAATCGTCTGAACGCCCGATTGCTTTGACGTGAAGCAGATGCGGGTGCCGCTATCCGCGCTGCCGATGTATTCGAACTTTCCGGGATCATAACGGAACTTGGCCTGCCCCTCGATCAGGGGATCGAAAATGGCGCCGGGGACCAGAACCCCGATCGCCGTACCGTCTTTCGCCGCCACATTCGCCAGATGCTGCGCCGCGTTGATGCTGCCTGCGCCTGGCAAATTCTGCACGATAAAGGCCGGCTGCCCCGGAAGATGTTTGGGCATATGCCGCGCCAGCAAACGCGCATAGACATCGTAACCGCCACCTGCGGGATTACCGACAACGACTGTAATCTGCTTGCCTTGATAGAATGGGTTTTGATCAGCGCCCAAGGCGCTAACCGCTCCCAAAAATAACCCGATGGTGCACATCGAAGCGGCTTTTAGCGTCGCAGTCAGCAATCGTCCCATCTCAGCTATACTCCCTGATCAAGCTCTTCATGGCTATGCAAGGCGTGCAGTGAAGTGATTTTACGCTTTCAAACCGGTTTGTCATCTCAAATGATCGGGCGACACGAACCCTCTTTGGGAATTGAATCGTAACTGAGCATATTGTTTCTTCCCCTGCGCCTTGGCTTAGACAAGAGCATGCGGATATTGCAACTCCAGCCAGTGGCTCCTTTTGGACCAAACGTTAAAAGCCTTAACAGCCCCAACCGCCGACCTTGCTCCGCCTGAAAAGCATTGCCTCCGTTTTGCGCGAAAAATCGGCGCTGACCGCTATTTGATCACCGCTTTCGCGCGCTCCACCGCGCCTGCGGGAGTGCGATAGATGTCAGCTAGGAGCTTTTCCATAGCCGCGCCTGCAACCGGGTTGAGATCGAGACGCATCTTGCTGGCGAATTGCAGGAAATCTGGATCGGCCATGGTCTTGTCGAAACCCTCGCGCAAGGCGGCGACAATGTCGGGCGGCGTGTTGGGCGCCACCGCATAGGGTCGCCCCGTCGCCTGTCCGCCCAGCAGGACGCGGAGCGCCGCCTTGTCCTCCTCGCCCTTGGCTTCATCGAGCACCAGGGGCACATTGGGCAACTCGGGATGTTTCTTGGTGGCGAACTGCACGGGGATGCTGATCTTCTTTTCCGCGATCAGGTCTGCCGCCGTCCCCTTCAGGCTCGCCCAGTTGTCTCCGCAATTGCCCGTGATCTCACCGCGCTCCATAGCGAGGCGCACCTCCGCCGTGCCCGCATAGCCCGAGACCATGCGCACCTTCGATCCGAACATGTTCTTCAGGATGGCGGTATGCTGGTAAAGCGCCGCCGCAGGGCCAGTGCTGCCGAAGTTGATGGGCTTGTCCGACATGAGATCCTGCCAGGTCGTGATCCCCGACTGGGTCCAGGTGATGCAGACATTGGTGCCGTCGACGATGCTGCCGATCCAGTTCAACTTGTTGACGTCATATCGGGCATTCTGGTCGCCCAGCAATGGCGCGATCAGCAGTTGCGGATCGAAGGTGCCGATCACCAATCCATTGGTGGGGGCCACGGAGGCGATATGGTTCAGCACCAGCAGACTGCCCGCGCCCGGCATGTTGCGCGCCACCACCGTGGGATTACCCGGCAGGTTCTTACCGTAGAAGGGCGCAAAGGCCCTGGCGTAGGCGTCGTGCCCCCCGCCCGGACCAAAGCCGATGAGGATCTCGATGGTCTTGCCGCTGAAATCCGCCGCCTTCGCGGCGCAGGCTCCCAGCATGATGGACGCCGCGAGCCCGGCGACGGCGGCTTTTTTGAAAGCGCTGAATGACATGCACGCTCCTCCCCCAGTGATCAGCGGCGCAGGCGTCTTACCGTCCTGCCAGCCGCAAACTATGATCAAGGCCCGACAGCAGGGCGTAGACCACATCGATAGTCGGCGTGGGGATCCCCCTCGCCTGTGCGAAAGCCTGCACCTGGCCCAGGATCGCTTCCACTTCCAGAGGGCGGCCCGCCTCCACGTCCTGCAACATGGAGGACTTGCCGGGGAAGCGGCCCTTGGGGGGCCTTGCGATCCCCTCGGGCGTCACCTCGCCCCGCAAATCCGAACCCTCAGCGGCCGCGACTTCGAGCGCTTCCGCGATGAGCTTCATGGCGACATCGTCGAGGGGCGAAACATGGGCGGCGTCCTTGCCCGCCAGACGGGTCAGTGCGGCGATGGGGTTGCCGCTGATGTTCGTCATGAGCTTGCGCCAGATATCGCGCCTGATGTCCGTGGACTCCACCGTCTCGAGATCTGCGGCGCGCAGGAGGTCGGCGACCCGCCGCAGGCGCGGCGTGGCGGCGCCATCAGGCTCCCCGATGGCCCAGCGCTTGGCGCCGGAGTGAACGACGACCCCGGGCTCGGGTACATGGTTTGAGGAATTGACCACCGCGCCCAGCGCCCGCTCTGCGCCCACCTCGCGCCACAGGGCGCCGCCGGGATCCAGCCGCTCCAGATGGCAAGGGGTGGCGGCGCCATGCATCCACCACCAGGGAAGCCCATTCATGGCGAACAGCGCCACCCCGTCGGGGGCCAGAAGCCGTCCGATCTGGCTTGCGACGGCGGATTGGGAATAGGCCTTGAGGGTGACGACCACGAGATCCTGCGGGGCCAGCGTCGCGGGATCGTCGGTGACATGGTGCGGGCGACCGCCGATTTCGCGTCCCTCGGTGCGCAGCGTCAGGCCCCGCGCGCGCAGGCCCTCAAGCATGCGGCCGCGCGCCACGATGGCGACTTCGCTCTGCGTATGCGCCAACAGTCTTGCGGCCAGATGCCCGCCGATGGCGCCTGCGCCGTAAATGCAAACCTTCATTTCTGCTCCTGAATTTCAACCAACCCGATATTTCGCAATCACATCCTCATGCACTTCGACGCCCAGGCCCGGACCCTGGGGCACGGACAACGCGCCATTACGCGGGATCGACGCCTCACCCAGCGGCCATCCCTCAAGATCGGCGTAATAATATTCCGCCAGACAGGTCTGCTCCATGGCCGAGATCATGTGAAGCGCCGCGATCAGGCCGGGGCCATACCAGGGCGAATGGGGCTCGGCCTGCACCCCGCGCGCCTGCGCCATCTGCAGCGCTTTCCAACATTCGGTGATCCCGCCCATCTTGATGGGATCAGGCTGCACCACATCCACCGCCTGCGCATCGAGAATGCGCTCCACATCCAGCAGATTGCCAAGGTTCTCGCCGGCGGCGATGGGAATGCGCGTGGTGGTCCGCAAATGCGCCAGCGCCTTGTAGTCATCGGGCGGAAAGAGCGGCTCCTCCAGCCAGGCGAGATTGTAGGGCGTAAGATCGCGCGCCATGGACACGGACATATTCAGGTCCCAGGTGCAATTGGTGTCCAGCATGAGCGGAATATCATCCCCCAGCGCCTCGCGCGCCGCCGCCACCGCCTCCAGGGTGCGCTCATGCAGCTTGACGGCGCGATAGCCGCGCGCCAGCACATCGCCGCAGACCTTGCGCACATTCTGCGGCGTATCAAGCCGCAGCAGGCTGGCGTAGGCGGGAATGCTTTTACGCGCGCCATTGGAGCCGAGCATGGTGTGGATCGGCTTGCCGCAAGCCTTGCCCGCGATATCCCAAAGCGCGATGTCCAGCCCCGACAGGGCGAAGATCATGGGACCATTGCGTCCGCCGCTCTGCACGCGCCGGTGCAAGTCGAACATCAGCGCGCCGATATCATCACAGTCGCGCCCGATGGCCATGGGCGCAATGACCCGTTGAATGGCGAAATGGGTTACCGGGCAACAGGCGAAGCCGAAGCATTCGCCCCAACCGGTGAGGCCCGCATCGGTATCGACGCGGATATAGACGGAATCCATGGTGGTGCGCATGCCGCCCGCGCCCTGCGAGGGTTTCGGCGCGCCATGGTCAAAGGGAATGGCGAGATGAAAGGCTTCGATGCCCGTGATTTTCATGGCGCCCTATTTCTCCGTTCCCAATAATTGCCGCGCCTGCCGCACCATGGGCTCGGGCGTCGCATAAAGACGCTCGATCAACGCCTGCACCTCGCGGCCCGGCAGCGGGCTCAGCTCCAGCTTCGACTGGGCGGCCTCCGCGATCAGGGCGGGGTCCTTCATCACGGCGTCAAACGCCGCGCGCAGGAGTTCGACGCGCTCCGCCGGAACGCCGGGCGGCGCGAAGAAGGGGCGGCCCATCTGATATTTGTCGAAGATGACGGAGATGATGGCGCGGTCCTCGTCCCTTTTCATGATGTCTTGAAGAAGAGCCACGTCAGCGAGATCGGGATGTTTCGCCCGGCCAATCTGCAGGAGCACGGGGATCTCCTTGTCGCGATGCAGATTGGGGCGAAGCGTCAGCACGGTCGAATAGGCCATGGAGGAGCCGTCGATCTCGCCACGCTCCAGCGCCAATAATTGCGGGGCCGTGCCGCTATAGCCATTGATGAGCTTGATTTTGGCGCCCAGCAGCTTGTTGAGCACCGAAACGATGAGTGATCCATCCGTGTTGGGACCGGAGGTTCCGATCACGAATTCCTTCGTCAACATGTCGTCGTAGGTGCGCACCTTGCTCTTGTGCCAGCCCAGAACCACAAAAGTATCCTGGGCTGCAGTGCCCAACCAATTCAGCCGGGTTGCGTCGAATGCAGCAGCCTTACCTCCCGGCCCCAGCAGATGCAAAAGCCGTTCAAAGGCGACGCTGGATTGCGGCGCCCCGATCGTGGCGCCATCCTTGAACCCGCCGTTGGCGAGCTGGTTGGTCATGGTGATGCTGCCGGCGCCCGGATGGTTCTGCACGACAATGCCGGGATTGCCGGGAATATGCTTCCCCATGTGGCGAGCGACGAGCCGCGCATAGGCGTCATAGCCGGACCCAGCGTCAGAGCCGACGACCATGTTGACCGTCTTGCCGCGATAAAAATCAGAAACTGGTTGAGCCTGCGCCACATGAACAGCGGAAAAGATGGAGATTGCAATCAAACATGCCCTCATTCCATCCCCCCCGATCTGCCCATATGGCGGTCAATTCATGAGTGCTTGACCTTGAACCAAAGGGTGGAATGCGCGCCTACCCTTGTCAAGCAGATCATGGGCGGGATTGCTGGCACGAAACATCGGGGCGAACCATGTCTCAAGTTCAAGGATACTGTCCGAAGGGCCAAACCCGGATGCGCAGCTTATCGCAAGGTTTCAAAAAGGCTTACAAAGCCGAGCGCATCCAGCGGCGATGCTCCCGTCCTCCAGCGTGGATCGCCAGCACGCTGGGCGAAACGGGAGGACCCGTACAACCAACCACACCAGACAAGGACTCTCCCGCAAACCGAGAGAAAAAGGCGCTGAATACGAAGTGAGGACCCGCGCGTATGGCGCCTGACAATGCTTGAAAGACCGGGCCAACTGAGATCAAATAGCCAAGATCATTTTCGCCCACCGTCGTCAGTTGGGCTCTCTCACCTCGCCGGAGAAAATCATGAACAGACGCAGCTTTCTGTCAGGGGCCGCTACAGGTCTGATGCTCCGCACATTGAGCCCGGCGGCGGCCCAGGGCGCATTTCCATCCCGCCCCATAAAGCTAGTGATTCCCTCCTCTCCAGGCGGCGTTCACGACATCATCGCTCGCTTGTGGGCAGACAAGGCGCAGGAAGCGCTCGGCTCCATCTATACGGAAAACAAGGCGGGCGCAGGCAGCATCATTGGGACTGTCGAGGTCGCGCGGAGCCAGCCTGACGGGCACACGCTACTGCTTGGAAGCAACACGACCCATGTGCTTCAACCCCTGCAAACGCCAAATGTGATGTTTCACCCGATCAACGATTTTGAAGTCGCCACCATCTTTGCAACGACCTCCCTGGCCCTGCTCGTTGGCCCAAGCCTGCAAATCAAAGACGTGTCGGAACTCATCGCGCTCGCCAGAAAGCAACCGGGCAAACTCTCCTATGCCCATGCGGGCCTTGGCACCAGCACCCATGTCACAGCGGAACTCTTCAAGAAAGTGGCAGGGGACCTTGATATTGTCCCGGTGCCCTATCGCGGCATGGGGCCCGCCACTCTAGATGTGATCGCCGGACGCGTCGATTTGATGTTCGCCAACATAACGGCGCAAATCGTCGAATTTCACGTTACGAATAAAATGCGCATGATCGGCGTGACATCTCCAGACCGAATTGAACTGACGCCTGATATACCGACAATCAGCGAACAGGGATTGCGTGGGTTCGCCTCTCAAAGTTTTTTTGGAATTTATGCGCCCACAAAAACACCAGCACCTGTCGTTGAGCGGATCAATAGCGTCACCAATGAGGCGCTTGCGGACAAGGCATTTAGCGAAAAACTGCTGAAAGCAGGCTATGAAACCCTCCGAGGGCTCACGCCGACCCAGTCCATGAACTACATGAAAGATGAAATCGACAAATGGCGCCCCATCATGGCCTCCATCGAACAAAAGAAGGAGTGATGGGAGAAACGGATGCGCCGTTTCCCGTATATCCCAGACAACGCGTGGGCCTGACCACCCCCCCCCAACAATTGGTGCGCCGCCGAGAATTCAGGACCTGAAGACATATCCACGAATTCTTTTGCCCGCGCAGACTCTCAACGCGGTTGCGGCGTCACCTTCTGGGCCAACTCGATGATTGTAGGCGGCGTGGCGTAGACGCGCTTCATCAACGCCTCGATCTCCTCGCCACTGACCGGGGTAACCTCCCAATTGCCTTTGTCCGCCTCTGCGAGGAACGCCTTGTCATTCATCGTTGCGTCAAAAGCGCGGCGCAGCAGCCTGACGCGATCTTCCGGCAATCCAGGCGGCCCGAGCACAGGGCGACCCATGACCTGGCGCGCGAAGATCAGTTCAAGGACCCGTTTCTGCTCCTCGGACTTGGCGTAATCCATGATGAGCGGAACATTGGGAAGATCGGGATGCTTTGACAGGGAGAGTTGCAGCAGCAAGGCGATCTTGCCAGTCTTCAGCCAATCAGTCTGGGTTGATTTGATGGACGACCAGGACCACCCGCAGCGCCCTTCCGCCTCCCCACGCTCCATTGCCAGGTTCATGGTCGAGCCGCCGGGATACCCGGTGATCCATTTGAATTTGGTGCCGATCATTGCGTTAAGAACTGCGGGAAAGACCGTCGTGTCATCCGCGCCAAGAGAGGTTGCGGAGGTCGTGAGCTCCCGCGCCATAGCCTCCTCAATCCTCTTGACCCCCGAGGTGTGCCAGGCGACGCAGAGGCTGACCTCATTATTCATGCTGCCAATCCAGGTGAAAGATTTGTCATCCCGAAAAGTCGCGCCTTTGCCGCCCAACAACGGCGTCATCGGCGTACCACGACCGAGCATGCCAATCTGCGTTCCATCCCTCGGGGCGACGTCGAAGAGATAATTCGCCGCCTTGAGAGACCCCGCGCCCGGCATATTCTGCACAAGCACATTGGGGGCGCCGGGAATGGAGGCGCCGTAATAGCGCGCTAGCAAGCGGGCATAAAGATCGTAGCCCGTTCCAGGTTCATAACCGATGATGAACTGGATCGTCTTGCCCTTGTAAAAATCACTTTCCGATCCCGCCTGCGCTCGCGCGCCAAGGCAGGAAGAGATCATAAGCAGGCCAAAAAAGAACGCGCGAACAGCCACAAGACGACATGTCATGTTCCCCTCCCAGGTCGAAGGCGCGCTCTTTTTGCGGCGGGCCTTAGCGGACGACTGTAATGTTCTGGATCTCGACGGTATCAGGATCGATCTTCTGCGCGGCGACATCATTCCGGGTCGCCTTCACCCCTTTTTCGAAACCCGCCATCTGCAAGATTTCAAGCGCCTCCGTCGGATCGGAACTTTCGAACCAATATTCAAGACCGGCGGGAATGAGGATTCCCTCGTGCTTGCCATATTCGCCGATCAGCACATCCCCCGGGCCGTAGAATTTGACCTTGCCCGCAAGAACGAACCAAAAACCGTCCATCCCCGTGTGGGAATGCAAGTTGTTTTCGCCGCCTTCCTGCACGATCTGCACGCGCCCCCGGATCAGCGGCGACTGCGCCAGTTGCACGATCCCCTTGCCCCTGCGCAGAGTTTCGGGCTTTTTGTAGCTGAAGGTCTGATAACCCAATGAAGCCGGGCGATTGTCGTCCATGGTGGTCCTTCCTTGTAATTCAGAGTTCAGAGGTCGCCGACTTGAGGCGGCGATTGGCCCTAGGATCCTTGGAATCGAAGCGCGCGTCAAGGAAGGCCTCGATACCCCAAGGCGCCAGCCTTCCCCTCGTCCCATTCAAACGGAGGCGCACGCTAGGTTCCGTGGTTGGGATCGTGGTAGAACTCGCCGACAAGGCCCGTCAGCCCCGGCGTCGCTGTCGTGAGGTGGTAACGTCCATCCCTGTCACGCCCAAGTTTTCCCTGGTTACGCAAGTCGTCGAGCGCAGACGCGACCTCGCGTCCGTCTGTGCTGCCAACCGCTTCGACCACATGGGAGTAGAACAGCGGTCCCGCCTCCAGCGCCTGTTCAACGGTCTGATAACGCGCCTGGCCACGGAAAACCTTTGCGGCGCAGCGGGTGTGGATGATCTCATGTCCCTTGCCGAAGGGCCGCGTACAGTCGAAGCCCACCTTTGCGCCGGTGCGCCGACCGTCGAGGGAGGGATCCATCGGCATGCCCATCATGCCCGAGACCATCACGATATCCTGATCGGCCTGGAAGCGTGTGCCGAGTGCCCATTCCACTTCCTTGTCA